>NZ_JBFBAO010000182.1:0-13564 GCF_040682255.1 Micromonospora sp. NPDC051296
GGCGCTGATCGGTCACCTGGACGCGGCGGCCGGTGTGACCGGTCTGATCAAGACGGTGCTCGCGCTCCGCGCCGGCGTGCTGCCACCGAGCCCGTACCTCGGCGGGATCAACCCGGAGCTGTCCCTCGCGGACAGCCCGTTCTACCTACCCAGGATCCCGCGGCCGTGGCCGGGTGACGGGCCGCGGGTCGCAGCGGTCAGCTCGATCGGCATGGGCGGGACGAACGCGCACGCGATCCTGCGGCAGGCACCCGAGCCCGCGGCCCGGCCGGGGCGGCGGCACCGATGGCACGCGATCGCGGTGTCCGCCCGGTCGGAGGAGGCGCTGGACCGGATGCGCGCCGGCCTGGCCGACCGGTTGACGCCCGGCGACGACCTGGCCGACGTGGCGTTCACGTTGCACGCCGGGCGGCCGCGGGAGGCGTACCGCGCTGTGGTGGTGGCCGAGGACGCGGCCGGCGCCGCCGAAGCGCTCCGGAGCGGCGGGCGGCAGGCGCACGAGCCGGCCGGCGACGTACCCGTGATGTTCCTGTTCCCCGGGCAGGGTGCGCAGCGTCCGCGGATGGGACACGGGCTGTACCAGACGGAACCGGTCTTCCGGGCCGCGCTGGACGAGGTCGCCGGGCTGGCCCGCGCGCACGGCGTACCGTTGCTGGATCATCTGTTCGATGACGCGCCGGAGGCCGCAGCGCGCCTGACGGACACCAAGATCGCGCAACCCGCGCTGTTCGCGGTGGAGTACGCGCTGGCGCGCCTGCTCGGATCGTGGGGGGTCAGGCCGGCCGCGATGCTCGGGCACAGCGTCGGCGAGTACGTGGCTGCCGCGCTGGCTGGCACGTTCTCGCTGCCCGACGCGGTGGCGCTGGTGGTGACACGCGGGCGGCTGATGGCGGGCCTGCGGCCCGGGGCGATGCTCGCCGTCGCCGTCACCGCGGACGAGCTGCCGACGCTGCCCGGCGGCGTCTGGCTGGCGGCGGACAACGCGCCGGGCAGTTGCGTCGTGGCGGGCGAGCCCGGCCCGGTCGATGCGTTCGCGCAACGGCTGGCTCGCGACGCGGTCCCGACCCGGCGGCTCGCGGTCTCGCACGCGTTCCACACGCCGATGGTCGCGCCCGCACTGGCCGAGCTGGCCGAGGCGGTGGCCGGGGTGCCAGCGCGCCCACCGGAAATCCCGTTCGTGTCGTGCCGGACCGGGCGGTGGATCACCTCGGCGGAGGCCGCCGACCCAGGTTACTGGGCCGGGCAGGCCGCCGATCCGGTGCGATTCCGGCCGGGGCTTCGCACACTGCCGGACGGCATCCTTCTCGAGGTGGGGCCGGGTATGGCGCTGACCGGCTTCGTCGCCGGCCGCACCGCGCTGCCCACGCTCGGCCGCACGGTCCCCGGTGACGATCCAGATGGCGAGGAGAAAGCCCTGGTCACCGCGCTCGGCCGGCTCTGGCTGGCCGGCGGCACCATCGACTGGACGACCTTCCTCGGTCCCAGTGCCGGCCGGGTGCCGCTGCCCGGGTACCCGTTCGCGTCGAACCGGCACTGGATCGCGCCCGGCGTTCACGCTGCGCCGCCGCGCCCGGCCGGTTCCGATGTCGCGGACCTTCCGGCCGAATCCGCCGACGACGTGACGGTCCGGCTGCGGCGGCTCTTCGCGGAGCTGCTGGGCATCGCCGGGGTCGGCGACCACGACGACTTCTTCGAGCTCGGCGGCACGTCGTTCCTGGCCACCCGGGTCGCCGCGGTCGTCAACGACGAGTTCGCGGTACGCCTGACCGCTGGGGACCTCTTCGACGCGCCGACCGTCGACACCCTGGCCGAGCTGGTCTGGCGGCAGCTGACCGAGGAGGACGGCGACTTGCTCGAGGAGATCAGGCGGCTGTCGCCGCAGGAGGTCCGCGCGGTCCTGGGCGACGATGACGGCCGCGGCTGAGCGCGCCGCCGCCCGGCACCTCGTGCCGTTCGGCGAGCGGTGGGCGATCTGGCGGTGGGTGGCGCTGCGCGGCGCGGGCATGCCGGTCGACTGGCTCGCCCGGCTGAGCCGCCCCGGGCTCGCGGACATCGGCGAGGAGGAGTTCGCGCGGGCCGGCGCGGAGCTCGCGGCGGACCTGCGCGCGCTCGCAACCGAGCCGGCACTGCGGGAGGCGATCACCTGGCAGAACCGGCACGCGCTCCGGACCGGGGTGGACGTGATGCTGGCCTCGCCGGGGCGCCGCTCCTCGAAATACCGGCAGAAGGAGGCGCTGGTCGCCCGCTACCTGCAACGCTACTGCGCAAAGAACGACACGATCGGCTTCTTCGGACCGGTCGGCTGGGCCACGATCCGCGATGACGGGCCGGCCATCACGGTACGCCCGGGAGCGGGCCTGGTCGCTGACCGGACGACGTACCTCGAGGGCTGGTGCGCGGACGAGATCGCGGCCGTGATCGCCGCGGACGAGGAGCTGCGGCCGTGGCTGGCGCCGCGGATCCCGCCGTTCCTGCGCCTGGACGGCGATCAGCTGCACCGACCGCTCGCCCCACCGCTGACGCTCCCGCCGGACGAGGCCGCGGTCCTCGCCCGCTGCGATGGCGTGGCCCCGGCGCACGCGATCGCCTCCGCGCTCGCCGGCCACGACTTCGGCACGCCCGGGGAGGTCGTCCAGGTGCTGCACCGGCTGGCCGCCGCCCGCCGGATCGTCTGGGGCCCGCAGATCGCCGCCGACGACCCCAACCCGATCCGCGCGCTACGGGACCTGCTGCGTCCCCTGCCGGCCGGGCCGTCGCGGCAGCACGCCGAATCCATTGTAGAAGGGCTGGCCGAGCGGCACCGGGCAGTCGCCGCCGCCACCGGTGACCCGGATCGGCTCGGCACCGCGCTCACCGCGCTGGAAGAGTGGTTCACCGAGGTCACCGGCGAGGCCGCCACCCGCAACCACGGCCGGTTGTACGCCGGTCGCACCCTGGTCTACGAAGACTGTCGCCGCGACCTCGACGCCGAGCTCGGTCCGGAGCTGCTGGCCGGCCTCGCACCCCCGCTGGAACTGCTGCTCACCTCCGCCCGCTGGTTCACCGAGCGTGCGTTGGCGCTCTACCGTCGAGAGCTTCTCGCGCTGCACGACCGGCTCGCCGCCCGACACGGCCCCGAGGTGCCGTTCGAGAACCTCTGGTTGTACGCCCAGGACCTGATCTTCCGGGACGCCGGCGACGCGTTCGACGTCCTCGCCACCGAGGTCAGGCAGCGGTGGGCCACCGTGCTCGCCACCGCGCCCGGCCCCGACTACGCGTCCGCCGGCCTCCGCGACGCCGTCGACCGTGTCTTCGCCACCACCGTCACCACGCCCGGCATCACCCGATACTGCTGCCCCGATGTGATGATCGACGGCCCGAGCGCCGCCGCGATCCGGGCCGGCGAGCACCGGTTCGTCCTCGGCGAGCTGCACGCCGGCTTCAACACGCTGACCTCCGCGTTCTTCGCCCGCCAGCACCCCGCGCCGCACGAGCTGGCCGACGCGGTCGAGCGCGATCTGCCGGACCCCCAGATCGTCGCGGTCTTCTCCCGCGAGGTGCCGTCCCGCATGATGCGCGGCCTGGTGGCCCCGCGCGACCTGCGCATCCTCTACGCCCTGGACAGCTGCGGGGTGGCGCCCGAGGTGGCGGTGCCGGTGAGCTCGCTGGTCGCCGCGCGTACCGGCGATGAATTGATGATTTCCAGCCGAGACGGCCGGATCACGTTCGAGAGCATGGTCTTCTTCGGCGAGCTGGTCATGGTCCGGGCCCATCGCGCGTTCGGCGTGTCCGCGCCGGCCCCGCACACACCCCGGCTGACCGTCGACCGGCTCGTCGTCGAACGCGAGACGTGGCGCTTCGCCCCGCGCGACCCGGCCTTCGCCTGGATCGCCGGTGAACACGAGCGGTTCCGCGCCGCGCGACGCTGGCGAGAGGACCGGGGCCTTCCCCGGTATGTCTTCGTCCGCACCGCCCGCGACGCCAAGCCGCTCTACACCGACTTCGACTCACCGGTGCTGATCGACCTGCTCAGCCGTGCCGTGCGGCGTGCCGCCGACGACGGCGAGGATGTGACGATCAGTGAGATGCTCCCCGGCCCGGAGCACGCCTGGTTGCCGGACGCGCAGGGCCGCCGCTACACGAGCGAGCTACGCCTGGTCGCCATCGCACGCCCGTGACCTGCCGGACCGGTGTCCATGGTGTCGCCGTTCCCGATCCACGCGGCCGTAGGCGAGGACACGCCCGACCGCGTGGCGCTGACCCGTGGGCGCCACGTCAGGTGAGCCGAGCGGCGAACTCCGGCACCGTGGGGGCGTCGAAGATCCAGCGGGCCGGGACCTCCACGCCGAAGGCCTCGCTGATCCGTAGTGCGGCCGACACGGCGAACAGTGAATGCCCGCCAAGCTCGAAGAAGTCCCGGTCGCCGGCCGCCAGTTCGCGCTCCTCGTCCGGCCCGCAGCCGAGCACGTCGGTCCAGATCGCAGCGATCCGGCCCCGTACCCCTCGGTCGTCCGGGTCCTCGTCGACCGGCGGCGCGGCTGCGGCCAGTCCGGCCAGCGCGTCCGGGTCGACGCCACCGGCGCCGGTGCGCGGTAGCCGGGGCACGACCACCACGCCGCCAAGAGACTGCCGGCCGGTCGATGTCGCGCGGGTGCGGCGCAGCAGGACCGCGGGCACGATCGTGGCACCCGGTGCCGGCACGACCACCGCCACTCGGCGACCGTCGACCGTGGTGACGGCCGCGTCCGCCACGTTCGGCTCGGCCCTCACGGCGTCGGCCGGTGACGCCGCCAGCTCCAGGTCACCGTCCGGCGTGACCCGGGCGACCTCGTCACCGAGGAACACCCGTGCGCCGCGCCGGTCCGCGAACGGATCCGGACGGAACCGGTCGGCGGTACGCGCCGGATCTCCCGCGTAGCCGATCGCCAGTCCCGCGCCGGTCAGGCACAGCCGTCCAGCGTGCCCGGCGGGCATCAGCCGTCCCAGATCGTCGACGGTATAAGCCCCGGCGCTGCCGACAGCGGTCACCGAGGTGTGCGTAGACGTCGTGCTGCTCACCGGGTAGCCCGCCTCGACCGGGCCGGCGAGGCAGTGCACGGGAAACGGGAGCCGGACCTGGTCACGTCCGGCGACCACGGCGGCGCGCAGCCGCGAACCGTGTGCCGCGGCCCAGACTCCCAGCTCCGCGACGTCCGCGCCGCCCGCGAAGGCCACCGTGGCCCGCATCCTCGCGGTCCCTGCATGCAGGACCGCGCCGGAGAGCAGCGCGGCGCAAACCTCCAGCAGCCAGGCCGCCGGTCCGGCCGAGCGCCACGCCACGACATCGGCCGGTGTGAGCCCGGGTAACGCGGCGGCGCGCCCGGCGAGGTCCGCGAGGGCGGACCGGGGGAGTACGACTGGCGCGGGCGGGGCACCGTCACCCGCCGCGTCCAGCAGCACGGCTGCCGCGCTCGCCCTGACCACGCTCGGCAGCACAGGTACGTCCGGCGCGTCATCGGCGTCCACCATGGCCAGGCGAGCCGGCCACGCCCCGGTGGCGTCCGAGCCGGCCAGCAGCATCGTGGCACCAGCCCGATCGGCCAGCGCGACTCGTCGCTGCTGCGGCGTCTCCGGGTCGAGCAGCAGGCAGGCCGCACCGGTCCGCAGGATCCCGAGCAGCCCGGCGGCTGTCCTCGGCGTGGCCTCGGCATGCAGCGCCACCACGGTTCCCGTCACGCAGCCAGCGGCGCCGAGCGCGCCGGCCACCCGCCACGCCCAGCGGTCCAGCTCACTCCAGCTGACCTCGCGCGTGCCCGCGTCCACCGCGACCGCGTTGGGTGCGGCGGTCGCACGCTCCGCGACGACCGTGCTCACGTCCGGATGCCCGCGCCCGGCGGCGGGTCTGATCACCGCGCGCGCCACCTGCCCCGCCGGCAACGCCGCGACGTCCGCGAGCGGCCGGTCCGGGTCGGCCGCAATCGCGGTCAGAATCTCGTGCAAGTGCTCCGCGTATCCGGCGACCGCCCCGGCCGGGAACCGGGACTCGTCGTGCAGCAGCTTCAGCAGGACCGCGCGTTCCGCGAAGACCTGCAGGACCAGCGGGTAGTTCGGCTGGCGCAGCAGCCGGAAGCGCCGATCCGTCCAGGCGCCCCCCTGTGCCCGCAGGGCCGCGTCGAGCAGGAAGTTCTCGTAGACCACGAGCGTGTCGAACAGGCGCTCGCCGGCCGCGGCCGCATCCCGCTGGATCTCCATCAGGGACGCGTGCTGATGGTCGCGGACCCGTACCGCCTGGCCGCGCAGCGCGACGAGCAGCTCCCGGACGGTCGACGAGGCGCCGACCCGGGCCCGCACCGGCAGGGTGTTGAGCATGAGGCCGATCATCGTGTCCGATCCGGGCACGGTGTCGCGCCGCACCGACCGTACCGCTCCGAAGACGACGTCCTCCCGGCCGTGACAGCGGCCGAGTAACACAGCCCAGGCCGCCTGCATCACCGTGTTGAGCGTGCAGCCGCACTCGCGCGCCACCTCCCGCAGCCCCTCGGACAGCTCCTCCGTCAGTTGCAGGTCGTGCTCGGCGTGCCGGACGCCGGATGCCTCGCCCCGATCCCCGGCGATCAGCGTCGGGCCTGGCAGATCGGTCAGCGTCGCGCGCCAGAAGTCGCGCTCGGCCGCGCCGTCCCGCGTGGACAGCCAGTCGATGAACGCGCGATAGGGCAAGGCCGGCGGCAGGTCGGGGACCGTGCCGGCCCGCAACGCGTCGTACGTGGCGAAGACCTCCCGCAGGAGCAGCAGCAGCGACCGCCCGTCCAGCACCGAGTGGTGGAACGTCAGCAGGAACCGCACCGCACCCGCCTCCCGCCGGATGGCACCGCGCACCAGCGGCAGCCGATCCACCCGGAACCCGCGCGCCCGATCCGTACGCAGGAACGGCTTCCAGTCCCCGGTCACCACCGTGATCGGAAACGGCATCGGCGGATACAGGTCCTGACGCACCTCGCCGTCCCCGCCGATCCGGAACGCGGTCCGCAGGGCGTCGTGCCGGTCCGCCGCCCGCTGCCATGCCGCCGCGAAGATGTCGGCGTCCAAATCGGACTCCAGGACGCACTCCAGCTGTACGGCGTCGAGGCTCGGCCCGTCTGCGAGCGGGCTGTCCGCGACGATGCCCAGCTGCATGGGGGAGAGGGGATAGGTATCGATCGGGCCGTCGGCCACGGCGGTCCTCCCGAACGCGAAAGTCTGCGTCAAGGATACGTATCGATCGACATGATCGGCATGGCCGAATCTCAGTCGACCGGCCGCCCCACCCAGAACAGCCCTTGGTTATTGATGTTCTTCCCTAGAGAAAAGATCATCGACCAAGGGCTGTTTCCCTGACCAGTCGGGATCCCCAGAGGACCCCTGGAGGTTAAGGGTCAAGCGGCGTCGAACTCCGCCAGTACGCCATCCCACAGCCCGATGCGTGCCTTGATCGCCTCGACGCTCACCGCGTCGGCCTCGGCCTCGCGCTGCGGATCGCCGTCGCACAGGGCGGCGAGAAGGCGCAGCGCGAGCGGGCCGTGCTCGTCGTGGTCCAGGGCGATGTGGCGATCCAGGTAGTGCCGGAACACCGGTGCGTTCGCGAGCACGTCGTCCACGTTGGCGCGGACCTCGGAGAACACGTCCGGCAACAGGTTCTCGCGGCCGTGGCAGAACGAGGACGCCACCTCGTGCGGTGCGCCGTTCAGGGCCACATCGAGGGTGTGGCTGACGAACTCGCGGACGCTCGACGGAATCTGCTCGTCCTTGAGTGCTGTCATGTGACCGACTCCGCTGTCCAGCCCGGCGAGGAACGCGTCGATCGGCCCGGTGTCCGCGCCGATCTCGGCCATCGCGCGCCGGTACAGCTCGAAGTGGCTGATGTAGCCGCCGTCGATGTCCTCGTCGGTCTCCTCGGCCAGGACGATCTCCATGATGAACCGACCGTGCTCGGCGTGCCCTCGCGGCTGCCACGGCAGCGTGACCGTGGTGACCTCCGTCTGCAGGCGCTTGAGCAGGGTGAAGAAGTCCCACACGGCGAATACGTGGTGCTTCATGAAGATGCGCAGCCGGTCCTCGGTGGTGATCTGCGCGTACAGGGGGTGGTCGACGAGCTTGGCACGTACCGCGTCGAACTCAGCGTTAGTGGTCAACTTTCCTCCCGGTCATCTCATCGTTCCGTTCGAGTTCACGCGGCGCGCCCGCCCGCTCCGAGGATCCGGTGGGTCAGCGCGATGGGCCGTACCTTCAAGGTGCCGGTCCGGGGCAGCTCGGCCTGGCGGATCTGGATCGGGTCGGGCCAGCTGCGGAAATTCGACCAACGCGGGGAACTCCACCAGTGCCCCGGGCATCACCCGGCGTCGGCGCCTCGGTCCATCGAAGCGAGCCCGGTAGCGTGTGACGCGAGGCCACCGCGGCTACCGTGCCGGTCAAAGCCTGCCCGCGTCGCGGGACGGAACCGCTGGCCACATGATGGTGCCCCTTCCCCTTGGATACCAAGGCTGCGCCAAGTACGAGGCTACCGGCTGGGCGGAGATGGAGGCAACGAAACCAGGGCCGTCCTGTAACGACATTGATCTGCCGGTAATGTTTAGTGGCCCACTACACGCCTTGTCTGATCGCCGTGGGACCGAGCGCCCTGCCGAGTTTCCGGGGCGCTCACTCCGTGAGCGGGGTGTCAGAAGGGACGCCGATCAGTGGCGCTCGAGGTCGTCCTTGAGTCGGGCCAGCGTCTGCCGCATGCCGTCACGGTTGGCCGCCGGCCGAGCCGACGCCACCTTGCCCGTGAAGATCCTGCCGAGCACCATGGCCGCCCGGTTGCGCCGGTCGTGCCAGTATTCGGTCACCTCGCACCCTCCGCGAGCAGGCGCGAATCGGTAGCCCCACCGCGCGACCGGCTGGCCGAAGGCGGAGACGTCGAAGGCGAACTCGCGGCCGGGCTCCGCGACGACGACCCGTGCGGTGGTGAACCAGAGGAACGGGCCGCGCCGGTTCCAACCGACGAAGCGGCTGGGGCGGCCGCCGTCCCGGGCGGTCACCCAGATCGCGAAGCACTCGGGGCTCCACCGGGCCATCCGGCGCAGGTCGGCGACAGCGGCGTAGGCGGTCTCGGCCGGCGTCGCGACGGCGACCCGCTCCGCGAGTTCCTCGGTCATCCCGTCACCGTAGGCGTCATTGGCTGTCGCGGCGAGCCCTCGGCGCGTTTCCCCAGGGAAGGTAGCCGGGCAGATCGGTGCTGACCCGGCCCGGGAACGCGGGCTCACGACGCTGTCGGAAAGAGTCGAATCCCTCCCGGGCATCCGCGCTGTCCAGGCTGTCGGCGGCGAGCCGGGAGTCCAGGCGCTGCACCGGGTACGGCGAGTCCAGGGCGCTCATCCGGTAGAGCAGCTGCCGGATGATCGCGACGGACACCGGCGCGGTCGTGGCGACGATGGCACGGGCGAGCTGGTATGCCTTGTCCAGCAACTGCTCCGGCTCATGGACACTGTGGACGAGACCGGCGTCGAGCGCCTCGGCAGCGTCGAAGGCCCGCCCGCTGATCATCCAGTCGAGGGCGCGCCCCATCCCGACCAGCCGGGGCAGGAACCAGGCGGAGGCGCCCTCCGCGTAGATGCCGCGCCTGCTGAAGACGTACCCGAATCGGGCGTCGGTGGCGGCGAGCCGGTAGTCGGCCGGCAGGATGATGGTCGCACCGGCGCCGACGGCCGCACCCCGGATGGCGGCGATGACCGGCTTGTTCATCGCGTAGATGCGCATCGAACAGCGGCCGGCGGGCTCGTCCCACTCCCCGGCGTCGCCGTCGGCCGGCGTGTCGAACTCCGATATGGACAGGTCGAGGCCGGCACAGAAGTGTTCGCCCGCGCCGGTGAAGACCACCACGCGAACCTCGTCGTCGTGATCCGCCCGGTCGAAGGCATGCGCCAGTTCGTCGGCCATCTGGACGGTGTAGCCGTTACGGGTATCGGGGCGATTCAGCGAAATCGTCGCGATCCGGTCCGCGACCGTGTACGTGATCTCGCCATAGGCATCCACGCCGGAAACGATAGAGCGGCCATGCGCGAGCGGCAATCCTTGGTCGGGAGCGGCCGGGCAACACGCTTCTTCCACCGCCGCCGCCTTGCCGGCCGTAGATCGTTCGGGCAGACTTCCGCCGTGTCCCCCGATGTCCTCGAGCTCTACCGCCGACACCTGGGCGAGGGGCAGGGCCGCGTGGCCGCGATGCTCAACACCCCGTTGGAGGTCGGTGCCACCGGCTCCGTCGTGCACACGGCAGACGGCCGTGAGCTGTTGAACTGCGGCGGCTACGGAGTCTTCTTCGTCGGCGCTGGTCACCCCCGGGTGCTCGCCGCCGTGCGCGACCAACTGGACCGGCAGGCACTGTCCACCCGGGTGCTGCTCAACGAGCCGGCGGCCCGAGCCGCCGCGGCGCTGACCTCGGTGGCACCAGCCGGGCTGACCAAAGTGCACTTCTCCAACTCGGGCGCCGAGGCGGTGGAGACCGCGATCAAGATCGCCCGGGCGAACGGGCGACACCGGCTGGTGTCGATGCACAGTGGATACCATGGCAAGACGACCGGGGCGCTGTCGCTGACCGCCCGCGCGCTATACCAGGATCCGTTCCGTCCACTGTTGCCGGAGGTCGGACACGTCCGGTTCGGCGACCTGGCCGGCTTGGCCGAGGTCGTCGACGGTGAGACCTGCGTGGTCGTGGAGCCGGTACAGAGCGAGGGCGGTGTGATCATTCCCGAGCCGGGCTATCTCGGCGCGGTCGCAGCGCTCTGCCGCGACCGTGGCGCCCTGCTGGTCCTCGACGAGGTGATGACCGGGCTGGGTCGGCTCGGCACCTGGTGGGGCGCGGACCGCGACGGCGTACGGCCGGATCTGCTCCTGGTCGGCAAGGCGCTCAGCGGCGGGCTGGTGCCGGTCGCGGCGACGCTGGCGACCGCCGACGTGTTCGCCCCATTCGACCAGGACCCCTACTTGCACACGTCGACGTTCTCCGCCAACCCGTTGGCGATGGCGGCGGTCAGGGCGACCGTCGAGGTGATCCGCGACGAGGGGCTGGTCGACCGGGCCGCAGGGCTGGGCGGCCGGCTGCTCACGGCGCTGACCAGCGCGGTACGGGCGATCGGGCACCTGGTTGCCGAGGTGCGCGGCGCCGGGCTGTTGATCGGTGTGGAGTTCCGCAACGGGCAGCACGCCGCCGAGTTCCTGATGGACCTGCTCGACAACGACGTAGTGGTCAACCATTCGATGAACGCCCATCCGGTGCTGCGGCTGACCCCGCCGGCCACGATGACCGCCGCCGACGAGGCGCGGCTGATCGCCTCCATCGACCGCGCCTGTGCCGCGCTCGCCGCGCGCTTCCCGGCCCCGGGCGTCGCCGGATGACCGGCCGTACGGTGCTGGTCACCGGCGCCAGCGGCGTGGTCGGCACCGCTGTGTTGCCGGAACTGGCCGACTACGACGTGATCGCGGGGGTGTTCCGGCGGCTGCCGGCCGGCTCGGACCGGGCGGTCCGGCTCGACCTGCACGCCCCGTCGCTCGGGCTGGACCGGCGCGCTTACCGGGAACTCTGCGCCGAGGTCGACGTCGTGATCAACTCGGCGGCGATCGTGAACTTCTCCGCCGACCAGGCGGAGGTCGACCGGCTCAACATCGAGGGCCTGGGCCGGGTGATCGAGTTCGCCGCCGAGGCGGACGCCCTGCTGATGCAGGTGAGCACCGCCTACGTGGCGCGGCACGGCAAGGCCGGCGGCGGCGATCGGCGGGGCACCGAGAAGGCGTCGGCACGCACCGACGAATACGTGGCGTCGAAGTACCTCGGCGAGGAGATGGTCCGCGACAGCGGCCTCGACCATGTGATCGTTCGGCCGGCGATCGTCATCGGCGACTCGGCGACCGGGGTGATCCGGCAGAACCAGGCCGTGCACCTGCTGGCCGAATACCTGCTGACCGGTCGGCTGCCGTTCATCCCGGCGCACCCGGGCACCTACTTCGATCTGGTCCCGCAGGACCTGGTCGCCAAGGGCATCCGCGCGGTGCTCGACGCGGACCTGCGTGCCGGCGAGTTCTGGTTGACGGCCGGTCCGGCCGGAGTGCCGGTCGAGCGCTACCTCGAGCTGGTCACCGAGACCGGCCGCGAGTGCGGGCTCGACGTCCCGGCCGCCCGGGTCGCCGATCCGTCGATCGTGGACCGGCTGGTCCGGCCCGCGTTCGCGGACGTGCTGCCGGCGGAGGACCTGGCCCGGTTGGACGCGGTGGTGGCGGTCTGCGGGCTGGTCATCATCCCGGAGTTGCTGCCGACCTCCTTCGGCGCGCTGCCCGGCGGTCCGGCAGCCCTGACGCCCGCCCAGGTCGAGGACGCCTGGCGATGCTCGATCCGCGAGCTGATCCGCGGCCTGAGTAAATGATCATCTACGCGAGCTGAGGAGTCACGATGGAGTGTTCCGTCGTCGTGCACGCGCTGCTACCCGGCGCCGACGCCCAACGGACGTTCGACCGGCTCGCCGACTTCGGCGCGTACCCGGAGTTCACCGATGCCGTGCGGACGGTCGCGGTCACCCAACTCACCCCGACCCAGGTCGAGTCGGCGTGGGAGGTCAACTTCCGCAAGGGCATCCTGGTCTGGACCGAGCGCGACGACATCGACCCGGTGGCGCGGCGGATCGAATTCGCGCAGACCAAGGGCGACTTCTCCGTCTTCACCGGCTCCTGGCTGGTGGTGGAGGAGGGTGACGCGGTCCGGGTGGAGTTCGCCAGCCGGTTCGATCTCGGCATCGCCTCGCTGGCCAGCCTGATCGACCCGGTGGCATGCGCGGCGCTGCGGGACGCGATCGGGGACATTCTGCGCGGGCTGTTTGGCGCGGACATCGAGATCGATGCGATCGAGGCGGCACCCGTAACCGCCTAGGCTCCGAGCCGGCCCGTACGGTGTCCAGCCCGGCCACGCCGGTGCGGGCAGCGGTCAGTCGATCAGGTCGTAGAAGTCGTCCCTCGACGCGTCGATCTTGTCGCCGCTGGTGTCCACGAGGGACATGAGCCGACCGAGGGCGTCAGCCACCCGCTTGCGGGCGACCCCGTCCATCGCCAGGTGTGACAGGTCGGACTCCAGCCGGCCCAGGTCTTCGAGCACCCCGAGCGCGGACGCGGCCCGCTCCGGCACCAGTTCGCCGCGCACATAGGCGACCAGCTCGTGCACGCCAGGGTGGTCGAAGACCAGGGTCGCCGGCAGGGTGAGCCCCGTCACGGCGGCCAGCCGGTTGCGCAGCTCGACCGCCGTCAGCGAGTCGAAGCCGAGCTCCGGCAGGCTCCGCGCCGCATCGAGGTCGGCGCTCGACTGGTGCCCCAACACCAGCGCGACCTCGCTGAGCACCAGCTCGCGCAGCACCCGATCCTGTTCGGCCGGATCGAGTCCGGGCAGCGTTCGGGCCAGGTCCAGCCCGCCCGGCGCTGCCGCGACACCGCCGACCCCCATCCCGCCCGGCACGCCCAGCTCCGCCGGGAGCGGGGCCGCGCCGGCGGGGTCCGCCGGCAGCACTCGCCCAAGCCGTTCGCTGTCGTCTGTCGACAACCGAGCGATAGGCATACC
>NZ_JBFBAO010000183.1:0-13562 GCF_040682255.1 Micromonospora sp. NPDC051296
CCAGCTCCTCGGCGTACGGCACGGCGAGGACCTGGCCCGCCTCTACGCCAGCCTCGACGTGTTCGTGCACACCGGACCGCACGAGACCTTCGGCCAGACCATCCAGGAGGCGCTCGCCAGCGGGGTGCCGGTGGTCGCGCCGGCCAGCGGCGGGCCGGTCGACCTGGTCACGCCCGGGGAGACCGGGATCCTGGTGCCACCGGAGGACGGCACGGCGATCGCCGAGGCGGTGGCCGCGCTGGCCGCCGACGAGCCGCGCCGGAGGGCGTACGGCGTCGCCGCCCGCGCGGCGGTGAGCCGGCGCAGCTGGACGATGGTCGGTGACGAACTCGTCGCCCACTACCGGGCCGCTCGGGCCGGCACCCCGGTCGCCGACCTGCCGGCGGCGTCGTGACCGACACCGCCGCGCCCGGATCCAGCCCGGCCCGGGCGATCGAGGAACCCTCTGGTGCACTCCGCATCGTCCGGCTGGCCAGCTTCGTCACCGGACGCTCCGGCGGGCTGCGCACCGCGTTGCAGCACCTCGGCGCGGGATACCGCGAGGCCGGCCACGACCCGGTCCTGGTGGTACCCGGCCGACGCGACGCGGACCAGCGGCATCCGTGGGGCCGGGTCATCACTCTGGCCGGCCCACCGCTGCCGCACAGCGGTGGCTACCGGTTGCTCACCAGCCGGCGCCGGCTTTCCCGGCTGCTGACCGCGCTCGCACCGGACCGGCTGGAGGTCTCCGACCGTTCGACGCTGCGCTGGACCGGGGACTGGGCGCGGGCCAACGGCGTGCCGTCGATGATGGTCTCGCACGAGTCCCTCACCGGGCTGCTCGGCGCGTGGGGCGCACCGGGCCCGCTGGGACGGCGGCTCGCCGACCGGCTGAACGCCGACACGGCCCGCCGCTACGACCGGATCGTCTGCACCACCGGGTGGGCGGCCGAGGAGTTCGCCCGCATCGGCGTGCCCAACGTGGAGCTGGTGCCGCTCGGGGTGGACCTGGACACCTTCCACCCCCGCCGGGCCGACCCGGCGGTCCGCGAACGGTACGCCGACCCGACCGAGGTGCTGCTGGTGCACTGCGCCCGGCTGTCCGTCGAGAAACGGCCCGAGCTGGCCATCGACGCGCTGGCGGAGTTGCGCCGGGCGGGCGTACCGGCGGTACTGGTGATGGTCGGCGACGGGCCACGCCGGCCCGCGCTGGCCCGGCGGGCCGCCGGCCTACCGGTCACCTTCACCGGTTTCCTGCCCGACCGGTACGGCCTCGCTGCGCTGATGGCCAGCGCCGACGTGGTCCTCGCCCCCGGGCCGGTGGAGACCTTCGGCCTGGCCGGCCTGGAGGCCCTGGCCTGCGGCACCCCGGTGGTGGTCAACGCGGCCAGCGCGCTGCCGGAGGTGGTCGGCCCGGCCGGTGTCGCCGCGTACGGCTCGGCGGCGTCGATCGCCGAGGCGGTGGGCCGGGTGCTGGCCCGGCCGGAGCAGGACCGGCGCCGGGCCGCCCGGGACCGGGCGGAGCAGTTCAGCTGGTCGGCCTCGGTGGCCGGATTCCTGCGCGCGCACGCCGCCCGGTCGGTCGTCCCACTCGGCTGAACCGGTGCCGGTCGGGGACACCGCGGGACGGTCCGATCAGGGCACCACATAGGGTGCAGGGCATGGCGCGACCTGACGGGCGGCGGCCCGACCAACTCCGACCGGTGACCCTGACCCGCGGCTGGAGCACCCACCCGGAGGGTTCGGTGCTGGTGGAGTTCGGCGCGACCCGGGTGCTCTGCACCGCGAGCGTCACCGAGGGCGTGCCCCGCTGGCGGCGGGGCTCCGGGCTGGGCTGGGTCACCGCCGAGTACGCGATGCTGCCCCGGGCCACCAACACCCGCTCCGACCGGGAGAGCGTCAAGGGCCGGGTCGGCGGGCGTACCCACGAGATCTCCCGGCTGATCGGCCGGAGCCTGCGCGCCGCCATCGACCTCAAGGCGCTCGGCGAGAACTCGATCGTGCTCGACTGCGACGTCCTGCAGGCCGACGGCGGCACCCGGACGGCGGCGATCACCGGCGCGTACGTGGCTCTGCACGACGCGGTGACCTGGCTCGCCGCGCGCAAGGCCCTCTCCGGTACGCCGGAGAAGGTGATGCACCGGTCGGTGGCCGCGGTCAGCGTCGGCGTGCTCGACGGCGAGCCGCGCCTGGACCTGTGCTACGCCGAGGACGTGGCCGCCGAGGTCGACATGAACGTGGTCTGCACCGGCACCGGCGACTTCGTCGAGGTGCAGGGCACCGGCGAGGCCGGCGTGTTCGCCCGGAAGCAGCTGGACGCCCTGCTCGACCTGGCCGTCGCCGGCTGCGTGGAACTTGCCGAGGCACAGCGAAAGGCTCTCTCCTCATGAACAAGGTGCTGCTCGCCACCCGGAACCGCAAGAAGCTCATCGAGCTTCAGCGCATCCTGGACGGCGCGCTCGGCGCGCACCGGATCGCCCTGATCGGGCTGGACGACGTCGAGGCGTACCCGGAGCTGCCGGAGACCGGGCTCACCTTCGGTGAGAACGCGCTGATCAAGGCGCGGGAGGGCTGCCGGCGCACCGGCCTGCCGACGATCGCTGACGACTCCGGGCTGGCCGTCGAGGCGCTCAACGGGATGCCGGGCGTGTTCAGCGCCCGCTGGTCCGGTCAGCACGGCGACGACCACGCCAACCTCCAACTGGTGCTCGACCAGATCGGCGACGTGCCGGACGAGCACCGTGCCGCCTCCTTCGTCTGCACCGTGGCGCTGGTGCTGCCCGGCGGCAAGGAGCACCTCGTCGACGGCCGGCAGGCGGGCCGGCTGCTGCGCGCCCCACGCGGCGACGGCGGCTTCGGCTACGACCCGATCTTCCTCGGCGACGGCCAGGACCGCACCAACGCGGAGCTGACCCCGGCGGAGAAGGACGCGGTCAGCCACCGCGGTAAGGCCCTGCGTGAGCTGGCCGGGCTGGTCGCCAAGGTGCTCCCACCCGCCGTCTAGGCGAGTACGCCTACCTCCCGCTCGATCGCCGCGCGCAGCTCCGGGCCGCCCACCACGGCGCGGGCCGCCTCCATCACCGGGGCGAGGAAGACGTCCGGGCCCGGCTCGCCGGCGATGCCGGCCAGCGCCGCGATCGCCGCCTGGCCGGCCGGCGACGGCGTCAGCGGCGCCCGCAGTTGGAGTCCGCGTACGGCGGCGAGCAGCTCGACCGCGAGCAGGCTGGTCAGGTTGTCCAGGACGGTGCGCAGCTTCTTTGCCGCGGCCCAGCCCATCGAGACGTGGTCCTCCTGCATGCCGCTGGTGGGCAGCGAGTCCACCGAGGCGGGTGCGGCCAGCCGGCGGTTCTCCGCGACGATGCCGGCGGCCGTGTACTGGGCGATCATCAGCCCGGAGTTGACCCCCGCGTCGGGCGAGAGGAAGGCGGGCAGGTCCCGGGAGCGGGTGACGTCGAGCAGCCGGTCCACCCGGCGTTCGGCGATCGCACCCACCTCGGCGGCGGCGATGGCCAGGAAGTCGGCGGCGAAGCCCAGCGGCGCGCCGTGGAAGTTCCCGGTCGACTCGACCCGGCCGTCGGGCAGCACCACCGGGTTGTCCACCACCGAGACCAGCTCCCGGCCGGCGACCGTGTTGACGAAGTCCAGGGTGTCCCGGGCCGCGCCGGCCACCTGCGGTGCGCAGCGCATCGAGTAGGCGTCCTGCACCGCGTGGGCCAGGTCGTCCCGGTGTGAGTCCATCACCGCCGAGTTCTGCAGCAGCCGGAGGATGTTCGCGGCCGAGGCGCCCTGCCCAGGGTGCGGGCGGATGGCGTGCAACTCCGGCAGGAACGGTCGCTCCGAGCCGAGCATCGCCTCGATCGCCAGCGCCGCGGTCACGTCGGCCATGGTGAACAGGTGCGCCGCGTCGTGGATCGCCAGCAGCAGCATGCCGAGCATGCCGTCGGTGCCGTTGATCAGCGCCAGCCCCTCCTTGGCGGCCAGCTCGATCGGGGTGAGGCCGGCCTGCCGCAGCGCGTCCGCGGCGGGTACCCGCTCGCCGCTCGCGCCGAGCACCCAGCCCTCGCCGAGCAGCACCAGCGCGCAGTGCGCCAGCGGTGCCAGGTCACCGGAGGCACCCAGCGACCCGTGTTCCGGCACCCACGGGGTGACGTCGTGGTTGAGCAGGTCCACCAGCGCCCCGGCGACCAGCGGGCGTACCCCGGATCGGCCCAGGGCCAGCGAGCGGACCCGCAGCAGCATCATCGCCCGCACCACCTCCCGCGGCATCGGCGCGCCCACCCCGGCGGCGTGCGAGCGGATCAGCGCGTGCTGCAGCTCGGCCCGCCGCTCGGGGGCGACAAAGGTGTTGGCGAGCGCCCCGAAGCCGGTGGAGACGCCGTAGACGGGACGGCCGGCGGCCTCGATGCCGTCCACGATGGACCGACTGGTCGCCATCGCGTCGACGGTGGCCGGGTCGAGGACGACCTTGGCGGCGCCGCGGGCCACGGCGAGCACGTCGGCGGGGGAGATCCCGGTGGGCTGGATGGTCACGGTCATTGCGGTACTCCGTTGTGCAGAACCTGGCGGATCAGGGGCACCCCGGGCCGGTAGGCCAGGTGCAGGTGGGACGGGGCGTCGAGGATAATCAGGTCGGCGCGGGCACCGGGTCGCAGCACTCCGATGTCGTCGCGGCGCAGCGCCCGCGCGCCCCCGGCGGTCGCGGACCACACCGCCTCCGCCGGCGTCATCCGCATCTCGCGGACCGCCAGCGCGATGCAGAACGGCATCGAAGAGGTGTACGACGACCCGGGGTTGCAGTCGGTGGCCAGCGCCACGGTGACCCCGGCGTCGAGCAACCGGCGGGCGTCGGGATAGGGCGACCGGGTGGAGAACTCGGCCCCGGGCAGCAGGGTGGCCACGGTCGCGGTGTGACCGCCCTCGGCGCACATGCAGTCGACCCGGGTCGACGCCAGCGCGTCGACGTCGGCGTCGGTCAGGTGGGTGCAGTGGTCCACGCTGGCGGCACCCAGCTCCACCCCGAGCTGCACCCCCGGGCCCGGGCCGAGCTGGTTGGCGTGCACCCGTACGCCCAGGCCGACGGCCTGCCCGCAGGCGAGGATCGCCCGGGCATGGTCGGCGTCGAAGGCGCCCCGCTCGCAGAACACGTCGATCCAGCGGGCGTACGGCGCGGCGGCGGCCAACATCGGCCCACATACCAGCGACACGTAGTCGTCGGGACGGTCGGCGTACTCGGCCGGCACCACGTGCGCACCCAGGAAGGTGGTTTCGTCGGTGACCTCGGCGGCGATCCGCAGCGAGCGGGCCTCGTCGGCGACGGTGAGGCCGTACCCGCTCTTGATCTCGATCGTGGTGGTGCCCTGCCGCAGCGCCTCGCCGTGCAGCCGGCGTACGGTGCCGCGCAGCTCGCTGTCGGAGGCGGTACGGGTCGCGCCGACGGTGGTCCGGATGCCCCCGCCGGTGTACGGCTGCCCGGCCATCCGGGCCGCGAACTCCGCCGCCCGGTCCCCGGCGAAGACCAGGTGCGCGTGGCTGTCCACGAACCCGGGCAGCACCGCCGCGCCGCCGGCGTCGATCCGGCGGTCGGCGGCCGGCGCGTCGGCGGCCGGCCCGATCCAGGCCACCTCGCCGTCCTCGACGAGCAGCGCGGCCCGCCGGCGGATGCCCAGCGGCCCGCCCTCGCCGGTGCCGGCCACGTTGGTGACCAGTTCACCGATGTTGTCCACCAGCAGGCTAGGCATGCTCATCGGTCACCTCCGCGATCGCCGTGGCCAGTTCCTGCGGTACGTCGACGGTCAGGTGGCGCCCGTCGCGGACCAGCACCCGGCCGTCCACCACCACCTGGACGACGTCGGCGGCGCTCGCCGCGAACCACGCGCCGGCCGGGGCCACCCCGGCGGTGCGTACGCTGTCCAGCCGCACCGTGACCAGGTCGGCGCGGTCACCGACCGCGATCCGGCCGGCGTCGGTCCAGCCCAGCGCGGCGTGCCCGGCCGCGCTCGCCGCGGCCAGCAGCTCCGCGGGGGCGAAGTGGCCGCGCCGGCGGGTACGCAGCCGCTCGTCCAGCTCCACCGCCCGGGCCTCCTCGAACGGGTCGATCACCGCGTGGCTGTCGCTGCCCAGGCTGAGCGGGATGCCGGCGCTGGCCATCCGGCGGGCCGGCCCGATCCCGTCGGCGAGGTCCCGCTCGGTGGTCGGGCAGAGGCAGACCCCGGTCCGGCTCTCCCCGAGCAGGGTCACGTCGCCGCTGGTCGGGTGGGTGGCGTGCACCGCCGTGGTGGCCGGGCCGAGCGCGCCGTGGTCGGCGAGCAGCCCGGTCGGGGTACGGCCGTGCACCGCCCGGCAGGCGTCGTTCTCGGCGGGCTGCTCCGACAGGTGCACGTGCAGCGGCGCGTCGCGCCGGTCCGCCCAGCCGGCCACCGTGGCGAGCTGCTCGGCCGGCACCGCGCGTACGGAGTGGATCGCCGCGCCGAGGCGGGCGTGCTCGCCGTCGGGGGTGAACCCGGAGACCCGCTCCGCCCAGCGCAGCGCGTCCCCGTCGCCGAAGCGCTGCTGCGGCCCGGCCAGCGGCTGGCCGTCCACGGAAGCGGTCAGGTAGCAGGTGTCCAGCAGGGTCAGCCGGATCCCGGCGTGCGCCGCCGCCTCGACCAGCGCCGCGCTCATCGCGTTCGGGTCGGCGTACGGGGTGCCGCCCGGCCCGTGGTGCAGGTAGTGGAACTCGCCCACGCAGGTGATCCCGGCCAGCGCCATCTCGGCGTACACCGCCCGGGCCAGGGCCAGGTAGGAATCCGGGTCGAGCCGGCTGGTGACGGCGTACATCTGGTCGCGCCAGGTCCAGAAGTCGCCGTGCCCGCCGTGGGTGCGCCCACGCAGCGCCCGGTGGAAGGCGTGCGAGTGGGCGTTGGCCAGCCCCGGCAGGGTCAGCCCGGGCAGCCGGACGGCGTCGGTCAACACCTCGACCCCGGCGTCCGGCCGGCTGCCCGGGGTCAGCGGCGTGACGCCGGTGATCCGGTCGCCGACCGTCTCGATCAGCACGTCCGGGGTCGGCTCGGCGTGCTCGGGCAGCCAGGCGTATTCGGCGAGCCAGCGGGTGGAGGTCACGTCAGTTCCTCCAGCACCCGGGCCAGGGCGGTCACCCCGGCGGCGCAGTCGGCGTCGGTGGCCGACTCGGCGGGGGAGTGCGACACCCCGGTCGGATTGCGGACGAAGAGCATCGCGGTGGGTACGTGCGCCGCGAGCACTCCCGCGTCGTGCCCGGCACCGGTGGGCAGCACCGGGGCGTCCAGCAGCCCGGCCAGCCGGTCGGCCAGCCCGCCGTCGAACGACACCAGCGGCGTCGCCGACTCCTCGGTCAGCGTGACCTCTGTGCCGTCCCGCCGGGCCCGCTCGGCCACCTTGGTCCGCACCGCCTCGACCAGCCCGGTCAGGGTGTCCGGTTCGGCGGCCCGGGCGTCCAGCCACCCGGTCACCCGGGACGGGATCGCGTTGGTCGCGTTCGGCTCCACCGCCACCCGACCCACGGTGGCGTGGGCGTCGCGCAGCCGGGCCTCCTTGTTCGCCGCGAGCACCGTGAACGCGTACGTCAGCATGGGGTCGCGGCGGTCGACCATCCGGGTCGTACCGGCGTGGTTTCCCTCGCCGGTGAAGTCGAAGCGCCAGCGGCCGTGCGGCCAGATCGCGCTGGCCACCGCGACCGGCGCGGCCTGGTCGACCAGCGCGCGGCCCTGCTCGACGTGCAGCTCCACGAAGGCGGCGATCCGGCCGAGCAGCGCCGGGTCGGCGCCCGCCGGCCGGTCACCCAGCGCCTCGGCGAAGCTCACCCCGGCCGCGTCCCGCAGCCCGCCCGCCCGGTCGGCGGCGATCTGCCCGGTGAGCAGCCGAGACCCCAGGCACGGTACGCCGAACCGGGCCCCCTCCTCCTCGACGAACGCGCCGACGACGAGTGGCCGGGTCGGTGTGACGCCGGCCGCACGCAGCTCGTCCACGGCGAGCCAGGCGCTGACGATGCCCAGCGGCCCGTCGTACGCCCCGCCGTGCGGCACCGAGTCGAAGTGGCTGCCGGTCAGCACCGCGTCCCCGGCGTCCGGGTCACCCCACCAGGCGAACAGGTTGCCGTTGCCGTCGGCGACGACCGGCATGTCGCGCAGGTCGGCCTGCTCCCGGAACCATTCCCGCAGCCGCAGCTCGGGCTCCGTGAACGCGTAGCGCAGGTAGCCGCCGCTGCGGTCGTCGCGCCCGATCGGGGCGATCTCGTCCCACAGCTTCCGGAACCTGTTAGGAAGGGACCCTTCCTCTACCGTATGCGTTAACAAGGGGCCCTTCCTTACTCCGCCATGGGGACGCGGACGCCGGTGCGGGTGGCGACCTCGCGGGCGTCGTCGTAGCCGGCGTCGACGTGCCGGATCACGCCCATCGCCGGGTCGTTGGTCAGCACCCGCTCGATCTTCTGCCCGGCCAGGGCGGTGCCGTCGGCCACGCAGACCTGCCCGGCGTGGATGGACCGGCCGATGCCGACCCCGCCGCCGTGGTGGATGGAGACCCAGGACGCCCCGCTGGCGGTGTTGACCAGCGCGTTGAGCAGCGGCCAGTCGGCGATGGCGTCAGACCCGTCGGCCATCGCCTCGGTCTCCCGGTAGGGGCTGGCCACGCTGCCGCAGTCCAGGTGGTCCCGGCCGATCACCACGGGCGCGCTCAGCTCACCGGAGGCGACCATCTCGTTGAACCGTACGCCGGCCTTGTCCCGCTCGCCGTAGCCCAGCCAGCAGATCCGCGCCGGCAGGCCCTGGAAGGCGACCCGCTCGCCGGCCAGCCGGATCCACCGCGCGAGGGACTCGTTCTCCGGGAACAGCTCCAGGATCGCCCGGTCGGTGGCAGCGATGTCGGCCGGGTCGCCGGAGAGTGCCGCCCACCGGAACGGGCCCTTGCCCTCGCAGAACAGCGGCCGGATGTACGCCGGCACGAAGCCGGGGAAGTCGAACGCCCGCTCGTACCCGCCGAGCTTCGCCTCGCCCCGGATCGAGTTGCCGTAGTCGAACACCTCCGCACCGGCGTCGAGGAAGCCGACCATCGCCTCGACGTGCTTGGCCATCGACGCCCGGGCCCGGTCGGTGAACTCGGCCGGCTTGGCCGCCGCGTAGTCCCGGGCGTCGTCCAGCTCGATTCCCTCGGGCAGGTACGACAGCGGGTCGTGCGCGCTGGTCTGGTCGGTGACGATGTCGATGGCGACGCCCCGGCGCAGCAGCTCCGGGAAGATCGTGGCGGCGTTGCCGACCACGCCGACGCTCAACGCCCGGCGGTCCCGCTTCGCCGCGAGGACCCGCTCGACCGCGTCGTCCAGGCTGTCGGCGATCTCGTCCAGGTAGCGGTCGTGCACCCGGCGCTCCAGCCGGGTGCGGTCCACGTCCACGATCAGGCAGGCGCCGCCGTTCATGGTGACCGCGAGGGGCTGCGCCCCGCCCATCCCGCCGCATCCGCCGGTCAGCGTCAGCGTGCCCGCCAGGGTGCCGTCGAACCGTTTGGTGGCGACCGCGGCGAACGTCTCGTACGTGCCCTGGAGGATGCCCTGGGTGCCGATGTAGATCCACGACCCGGCGGTCATCTGCCCGTACATGGTCAGGCCGAGCTGCTCCAGGCGGCGGAACTCCGGCCAGGTCGCCCAGTCGCCGACCAGGTTCGAGTTGGCCAGCAGCACCCGGGGCGCCCACTCGTGGGTACGCATCACCCCGACCGGGCGGCCCGACTGCACCAGCATGGTCTCGTCGTCGCGCAGGTCGGTCAGCGTCCGCACCAGGGCGTGGTACGACGGCCAGTCCCGGGCCGCCTTCCCGGTGCCGCCGTAGACGACCAGGTCGTCGGGGCGCTCGGCGACCTCCGGGTCGAGGTTGTTCATCAGCATCCGCAGGGCGGCCTCCTGCGGCCAGTTGCGGGCGGTGCGCTCGGTGCCGCGGGCGGCACGAACGGGTCCGGTGCCGCGGGCGGCCTGGCTGGATTGCGTCATGGCGGTCTCCTCCTAACCGAGGAACAACTGTCGACGGGTGGCCGAGGCTTCGAACGCCTCCAGCCGCCGTTGGGTCTCGGCCGGGGCGGCGTCGCAGATCGCCTGGAGCAGCACCATGGCCAGGGTCATCGGAGCGGTGTGCAGGTCGAACACGAGCTGCGCGCCGACCGCGGCGGGCAGCACCACGTCGGCGTGCTCGGTCGCCGGGCTGACCGGCGAGTCGGTGATCGCGACCACGGTCAACCCGGCGTCGCGGGCGGCGCGCAGCGCGTCCAGGGTCTCCCGGGGATAGCGGGGCAGCACGAACGCCAGCAGCGCCCGTGCCCCGGCCTCGGTAGCCTGCTCCAGGCGGTCGGTGAGCAGGCTGCCCCCGTCGTCGAGCACCCGCACGTCGGGGTGCACCTTGGCGGCAAAATAGGCGAAGTACGCGGCGAGCGGCGCGGCGGCGCGCAGGCCGAGCACCGGCAGTGGCCGGCTGGCGGCCAGCAGCCGCCCGGTGTCGGCGATCCGTTCCCGGTCGGCGAGCTGCTCGGCCAGCCGGTCCAGGTTGCCGATCTCGGCGCGTACCGCCTGCTGGAGTTCGTTGCCGGCGGTGGCCGGGCCGGGTGCGGCGGCGGTGAGCTCGCGCAGCCGGCGACGTAGCGCGGGGTAGCCGTCGTGGCCCAGCGCTACGGCGAACCGGGTGACCGACGGCTGGCTGACCCCGGCCAGCTCGGCGACCTCGGCGGCGGAGAGGTAGCCGATGGCGGCGGCGTGCTGCACCAGGCAGTGCGCGATGCGCCGCTGCGTCGGGGTGAGCCGAACCCCGTCGAACAGGCCGACGACCCGTTCGGTCGGCACGATGGCAGCTCCGTCATTCACTCCGTGACTCTATGCATAAAAACTTTCATCAGGCAAGTGTCCCCTCGTCTCCCCAGTGGACCCGACCTGAGCTGCGGGTTCGATTCGACCACGGTAGGGCGGCGACCGGTGGGCAGGACAACGTGCGGCGGCTCGATAGGATCCGCACGGCGGTCGAGCAGAGGAGTTGCCATGCAGCCGGACGGCCCCTACCGGTACACCCACCTGCTGGGCGGGTCGCCGGTCGGCAAAGCATGGGCGGCCCTCGATGAACAGGGCCGCTTCGTCACGGTGGCCGTCCTGGACGCCACGGTGGCGGCCACCGAAGGCTGGCGGGAGGCCTTCGCGGGGACGGTGAACTCGTTGGCGCAGGGGCCTGCCGGCCCCGCCTTCGTGTACGCGGACTTCTCCGCCGCCGCGCCCTGGGTCGCGTACCCGGCGGAAGCGGGTCCGGCGGCCGAGAAGCTGTTCCAGGCGCTGGGGGTGGAGTACACACCGACCCCGACGTCCGCCCCACCGACCTCTGCTCCGCCGGTCTCCGCCCCGCCGCAGCCGGTGTCCGGGGCGCCCGAGCCGACGTCCGGCCCGCCGCAGGCGTCCTGGACGGTGCAGGCGAACTCGATCCCCGGCCAACCGGCACCCGCCGCCCCGCATCCGATCTCGGGCGCTCCGGCCTCGCCGGCCGCACCGTCCCCGTACCTCCCGGTCGCACAGATCTCTCCGGCCGACGTCCCGCCCAGCGATCCGTTCGCATCGTCCGTCCGCCGCATCGCACCCTCCGGGCCGCCCCGCCGGCGGACCGGGCTCTGGATCGGTGCGGCCGCACTGGTCCTGGTGGTGCTCGTGAGCGTCGGTGCCGTGGCCCTCCTGTCGGACTCGGACGATGACCCCGCGACGCCGGCGGCGTCGGCCCCCACCACCGTGGCACCGCCGGCGTTGCCGACGGCACCGCCCCAGTCGCCCGGAATCGAGCCGCCGAAGCCCGGCGCGTGGCCGACGCAGTGGCCGAGGTTCACCGAGCGGGACCAGGTGCAGACGTTGTCCGATCTAGAGGGGCTCGACTTCCCGGTCAAGGTTCCGGGGGGCTGGAAGTGCACGCTCGCCGCCCAGGCCGACGGGTACGTCAGGTACAACTGCGGCAACTCGGCGACGGGCGACCAGGAGACCGGTGGCGAGTTGATCGTGCGGGACTGCCCCGAGCCGTGCAACGAACAGTGGCAGAACGCCATGCGCGCGGTCGAGGAGGCCTGGGGCGCGCAGTGGATCCGTAGCGGCGAGCACGCCAGCTACGCGGAGCAGATCATCAAGGTCGACGGTGCGGAGCGGCACGGACTGGTCGTCGTCGCCTACTTCCGCAGTGGCGAAGCCGGGCTGATCAACCGCCAGGTCGTGGTCCGGATGACCTCTCCGGTTCCCGAGGCCTACCAGTTGCGCCGCTTCGCCAGCTACATCCGAGACGTCGTCGTCTTCTGATGAGTCTCACCTCGTCCACACCCGATGCCGCGGTCAGGCCGCTCGCCGACCACTCCGTCGCGTTGATCCACGAGTGGTTCGGCGCCACCGGCGGTTCCGAGCAGGTCTTCCTGAGCATCGCCGAGGTGGTGCCGCACGCGGACCGCTTCGTCCTCTGGAAGGACGACGACGCCACAGTGGACCAGGATGTCCACGAATCCTGGCTGGCCAAGACTCCGTTGCGGCGGAGCAAGGCCCTCGCGCTTCCCCTCATGCCGTTGACCTGGCGGACGCTGACCCGCAAGAAGTACGACTTCGTCATCTCGTCGAGCCACGCCTTCGCGCACACCGTCAAGATCGGCGACCCGGACCAGACCCGCCACCTGAGCTACGTGCACTCGCCCGCCCGCTACGTGTGGAGCCCGGAACTGGACCAGCGGGGCGCCAATGCCGTGCTCGCGCCGATGCGCGCCGTACTCCAGGCCGGAGACAAGCGACTCAGCCGGCATGTGCACAGCTACGCGGCGAACTCCCTGGAGGTGCAGGCACGGATCCGCCGCTACTGGGGACGCGACGCCAGGGTGATCAACCCGCCGGTGGAGGTGGACTACTTCGGGGCTGCCCCGCCGCAGGTGCGCGACCAGGACCGCCGCTACCTGCTGGGCGTGGGCCGCTGGATCCCGTACAAGAACTTCGACCTGATGATCGAGATCGCCGCGGCGGCCCGCCTGCCACTGGTGATCGCCGGCGGCGGGCCCGAGGAGGAGAACCTGCGTCGACTCGCCGCCCGCGTCGACGTGCCGGTCGAGTTCGAGTTCCGGCCGTCGAAGGAACGGCTCCGCGAGCTGTACTGGGGTGCCGTGGCACTGCTCTACCCGGCGCTCGAGGATTTCGGCATGATTCCGGTGGAGGCGCAGGCCTGCGGTACACCGGTGGTGGGTTGGGCCCGCGGCGGGCTGCTGGAGACCGTGGTGGCGGGCGAGACCGGCTTCCTCCTCGACGCCACCGACCCGACCGCGTACGTGGACCCTGTCCGGCGGGCGGCGCAGCTGTCCATGCCGGCGATGCTGACCAACGCCCGACGGTTCACTCCGCAGGTCTTCCAGGCGAACATCGCCGCCTGGTTGGCCGACGAGGCGTAGCCGAGCTGGAGATGACTTATGGTGACGGCGCCAGTGCCGGAGCAGGCCCGACCCAATGATGTCCCGGTCCCGAACGTGCTGATGTTGGGCACGGCCGAGTGGGACTCCCCGATCGCGACCAACCAGCACTACGTCGCGCGGGAACTCGCCCGCAC
>NZ_JBFBAO010000184.1:0-13548 GCF_040682255.1 Micromonospora sp. NPDC051296
CACCGGCCTTCTTCGAGCGAGTCGTTCGCGAAGGCGGTGGCGATGCGGCTTCGATCCTGTACGTCGGCGATCGGCCCGACAACGATGTACGCCCGGCCACGGAGGCCGGCATGAAGACGTGCCTGATCCGGCGCGGTCCGTGGGGTCACATCCTCGACCTGCCGGCCGTGTCTGAGCGGTGCCTGTTCCGCATCGATTCGCTGGACGAACTCCCGAGCCTGATCGCGAAGCACAACGCGGCGAGCAGCCAGTTGCAGTAGCACAGGCGTTCGACGTGCCGCCGCGGACCGGGCAGGCGTGGCCGTCGTCGGGACGGGTAGACCAGCGACGCCGCACCGTGGCCGCCGGTCGCGGGCCGGGCAGACACGTTCCGAGGAGGCCGATGACCAGTGGACCGGGGACGTCGGACGACGTCGTGGAGTTGCGGGTGCACGGCGTGTCCGGCGCCGGGGCCGAGCAGGTGTTGGACCGCCCGCACAGCCACCAGGTCGCCGGGGACTCCAGCGGCGGCTTCTACCGCCCGCGTCCCGGCTATCCGGATGCCGAGGGCCCGGCCGGGGTGACCCTGGAGGCGTACCGCTGGAGTGACCTGCCCTCGGGCACCCTGGTCCGGACGCTGTCGCTGGTGTTCCTGCTGCCGTTCATGCTGTGCAACGTCGCGATCTGGATGCGACCGGCCCGCCGGGGCACCTCCGGGGCGGGGCTCAAGGCGGTGTGCCGGTTGCTGGCCCTCACGCTGACCATGCTGTACGTGTTCGCAGCGATGGGGGTGGCGCTGGATCTCATCGCCTGGCGCTGCTTACCGAATCCGCACTGCCTGACCGGGCGTCCGTGGCTGTCCTGGCTGGGCGGCCGGTCGCCCGGAGTGACCTTGGCGGTGCTCGCGCTGCTGCCGGCCGCCGCGCTCGGCCTGGTCTGGCGGCTCGGTGCCCGTCCCGGGCGGAACTTCGACGCCTTCCACGCGCCCATGACCGGCACCGGGCCGCACCAGCTCAGCGCGGTGGGCCAGTGGGACAGCGCGCCGGTGGTGGGTCGGCTGCGGTCGCTGCACGTCGCCGCCGGCTTCGCCACCCTCAGCATCGGTCTGCTCGCCGCCCGGATCGATTCGGGCGCGTCGGTCCTCAGCGTCACGCTCGCCGTGCTCTCCGGCGGGGTGCTGTTCGCCTGCGTCGGCCTGCTCTGCGCGCACCCGTGGATCGACGCCCCGGAGGCCGACCGGTCCGGCGGCCGGTTGTGCGGCGGGCTGCGCACCTTCAGCTGCGTGCTGGCCGCGCTGGTACTGGTCGCGGTGGCGGTCGAGCCCACGGCGTGGCGCGTCGAAAACGGCCTGCCGGGCTACAGCACAATGGTCGGCCTGCTCGTCCTCTCGCAGGCGGTCCTGCTGTTCGTACTCGGTGCGGTGGCGTTCGCCTGCCGCAACCACCTGCGCAGCACCACCTCCGGCTCGGGCGGCCTGAACGACGCCGGGCCGGACAACGGGCTCGAATCCGACGAGCTGCGGCACGGGCCCGGTCGCGACGGGCTCGGTGCCGGACCGCTACAGGGGCTGGGCGCCCCGGTCATCGTCGCCACCGCCACCGGTCTGGCGCTCGCTTTCTCCTCCGAGCTGGTCTACCGGGTCGGCGACCTGCTCAACCGGCGCGCCTCGGCAGACGGAGAGCGGGCCATCGGCCCGCCGCTGGGCTACAAGTGGGTCATCTTCGTGTTCCTGGTGGCCACGGCGACCGTGCTGGTGGGAGCCATGGTCTTGACCGTGGCCAGCCGCCGCGCGCGGATGCGCACCGCCCGCGCCACCGTGGCGCGCGACTTCCCGGACGCTCCGCCGTCCGCCGGGTACCGGTTGCGCCAGGTGGAACGGGCGGTAGCCAAAGCCCGCTTCACCGAACGCCTGGAGATACTCGCCGTGGTCTACGCCTGCGTGGTCGGCGCGGGCATGCCCACCAGCCTGCTCGGCATGCTGGACCTGTCCCCGAGCGACGCCGTCGAGCACCTCACCAGGATTCCGTCCGAGGCGACCGACTTCGGCATCCAGGTGGGCAGCTTCCTCATCGCGGCGGTGCTGGTCGCTCTGTTCGTCGGTGGCATCTTCGCCTACCGCACGGCCGAATTCCGCCGGTACGTGGGCGTGCTGTGGGACCTGGGCACCTTCTGGCCCCGGGCGGCGCACCCCTTCGCCCCACCGTGCTACGCCGAGCGGGCGGTGCCGGAGCTGAGCCGACGGATCACCTACCTGACCGAGCAGGGGCACGGGGTACTCCTCAGCGGGCACAGCCACGGCGCGGTGCTGCTCGCCGCCACGGTGCTCCAGCTGCCGCCCCAGGTGTGCGGTCGGCTGGCCCTGCTGACGTACGGGTCACCACTGCGCCGGCTCTACACCCGGCTGTTCCCGGCCTACGTGGACGAGGAGGTGCTGCGCGAGGTGGGCAACCGGGTGAACTGGCGGTGGGTGAACCTGTGGCGCGACACCGACCCGATCGGCGGCTGGGTCTTCTCGCCGCACCGACCGGGCTGGCAACCGGTGACGCCCGGCCCGCCGGGCGCGGTCGACCGACGGCTGCGCGATCCGTGGGACGTGGTTCCCCCGCCGGGCGACAGCGTCCCGCCGGCGATCATCGGGCACTGGCCGGGGGAATCCGACCCGCGGTTCGAGGCCGCGGTGGTGGACCTGGCCAGCCGGCTGCGGGAACCCGGCTGAAGCCGGGCCGGCCACGGACTACTCTTCGCCGGATGAGCACCTCCCGGAGCACCGAGCGGACGCTGATCGCGTCGAATCGCAAGGCCCGGCACGACTACACCGTGCTGAAGACGTACGAGGCGGGGATCGTGCTGGCCGGCACCGAGGTCAAGTCGCTGCGGGAGGGCCGCGCCTCACTGGTGGACGCCTTCGCCCAGGAGCGCGACGGAGAGATCGTGCTGTACGGCCTGCACATCGCGGAGTACGGCTACGGCACCTGGACCAATCACGCGCCCCGACGTACCCGGAAGCTGCTGTTGCGTCGGGTGGAGATCGCCCGGATCCTGGCGCAGACCCGCGAGGGTGGATTCACCCTGGTGCCGCTGTCGATGTACTTCTCCGGCGGTTGGGCAAAGGTCGAGCTGGCCCTGGCAAAGGGCCGCAAGTCGTACGACAAGCGGCAGGCACTGGCCGCCCGCGACGCCGACCGGGAGATCGCCCGCGAGCTGGGCCGCCGGCTCAAGGGCCGGTCGTCGGGGCGGGGCTGAGCCCCGGCGCCGGCGCGGAACCGTCTACCGGCACCAGCCCGGCGCAGCGCGGGTCGGGCGACCCGACCGGGCGGCGGGGCATCATCCAGTTCAAGGCGGTGTCCTCCACCGGCCAGCCGGCCACGTCCACCCGGCTGACCGGCATCGGCCCCGCATCCGGGCACAGCACCTGCGCGCGGACCTCGTCGTTGGGCAGGAAGCGGACCTCGCCGGAGCGGTCCAGCACGATCGTCATCCGGTCGGTCACCGTCACCGCCTCACCCAGGACCACCTCCCGGGTGACCGGCTCGCCGACCTCGACGGCCACCGCCGGCAGCAGCGGTACCCGTAGGAACACCACGCCCATCAGCAGCGGCACCAGCGCGCCCACCGCGTAGGTCAGGGTGCGGGTCAGTGCCGGGGCGACCCGCCACGGCACCGGTCCGGTCAGCACCAGCGCGCCGGCCGGCGGCAGCGCGAGCAGCAGGGCGGTGGCCACCTCGCCGTGCCGCACGGCCGCCCAGACGGCCGGGGCGAGCCAGGCGTAGCAGGCCGCAGCGACCACCACCGGCAGGACCAGACCGGTGGTGACCAGCAGCTGAGGCCGATCCGGGAACCGGTAACGGGTGCGCAGGGCGACCAGCCACAGCAGCAGCATCACCAGCGCCGGGAGGAACCGCAGCTGCCAGGTGAGTGCCGCCAGCACCGCCGTGGCCACCAGCACCCAGCCCGGCGTACGCGCGGTGGCGTACGCCAGCAGCGACCGTTCCGGATCGAACCGATCGGGGGCGCTGACCTGGAGCAGCCGGCCGAGCACGGCGGGCACCAGCACCACCAGCGGCACCGCCCAGACCAGGGCGATGAGCAGGGCGCTGAGCAGCCCCAGCGGGCTGACGTACTGCACGAGCAGCAACATCGTCGACATTTCCTGCCGGCTGAGCCGCCACAGCCGCAGCACCAGCAGCAGCACCGGGAAGGCCGGCAGCAGGGTCAGCAGCCACTGCTGCGCCTGGCGCGCGCCCGGACGGCGGCGGGCGGCGGCGCCGGCCGTGGTCGGTGCGGGTACGGCAGCGCGAACCTCTCCCACGGCCACTGCCGCACCTCCACCCTGTCCGCCGGCCCGGGCTCCGGCTGCCGGTCCACCGCCACCTGCTGCGGGTTGTTGTATCGCTGCTCGGACCTCAGGTACCTGTCGAAGGCCGCCCGCCAGCGGTCACCGTCGGGACCGTTCGCCGACTCCTGCAGGGAGAGGTTGACCAGGTCACGCATTGCGGGGTTCGGGCCCGTGTTGACGCCCCACAACTCCGAGTTGTCGTCGCCGATGTCCCAGTGCCGCAGCTCCTGTACGCGTTCCAGCTTGGTCATCGGCGGAAGTTCGCCGGCCGGACGCGGGCCCACGAAGCCCGCCAGGATCGCCGCGTCGGTGGTCACCGCGTCGACCGTGCCGTCGTACAGCTCCTGGACGCACTCGCTGACCCGGTTGCGGCCGCGCGCCTGCGCCCCCATCTCGGTCAGATTCCGCTCCGAGGTCGACGTCGCGATGGTGCAGACCTTCCGCCCGGCGAGGTCACGCAGGTTGGTCACCGGACGGTCGTCCGACGCGCGGGTGATCACCGACTGCTCGGTCTCCAGGTACGGCGCGGAGAAGTTCACGCCCTGCTGCCGGCGCAGCTCGGTGATGCTGTAGGAGGCGACGACCAGGTCGACGGTGACGAACCTGCCGTCGGCGGTGCGGGCCTGCCGGCGGGCACGATCCTCGCTCTCGATGGGCAGGAACTCCACCCGCGGCGCGTCGAAGCCCAGGTCGTCGGCGATCATGTACGCGATCTCGATGTCGAAGCCCTCGAACGCGCCGTTCTCCAGTTGCTGCGACACTCCGGGCTGGTCGTCCTTGACCCCGATGAGCAGGGTCTGCTTGCCGGTCAGCCCGGCCCGCTCGCGCAACTGCTCCCGGGTCGGCGGGCCGACCGCGGCGACCACCCGGACCACCGCGACGACGACCACCACGAGCAGCAGAAGCAGCGCGCCGAGACGCAGCCGCCGGGCCCTCGAGGTACCACCCGGCCCGCCGGCCCGCTCCGGGAGCGGACCTGCGGCAGATTCGCCGTACTCGCTCATCGCCACCCCCGTCTGCCGCCCATCGCGAGCCCTCCATTGTGGCCGACCGCAGCCAGCGGGTGACACCCCGTGACGCAAGCGTGACCGTCCTGGCCGGTGAAAGCGCGGGGATGCGGGGTGTCGGGGCCGGGTCCGTCGGCACCGCGCGAAGGCGGCGCGCCGTCACTGCGTCGCGGGCAGGATGACGTGCTCGATCAGGGCCACCGGGGTGCGCCACTGGTCGGGGTCGTCGTAGTTGCCGGCGGTGATCGCCACGGTGAGGTCCAGGTCGGGCAGGACGACGAGGCGTTGGCCGCCGTTGCCCATACCGGCGACCAGTCGGTGGCCCGCGATGGTTTCGAGGTACCAGTGGTAGCCGTATCCAGCGCCCCAGTGGGTCTGCAGGCGAGGCTGGAGCATCGTGCCGATCCAGCTCGCGGGGACGATCTGCTGGCCGCCCCACGCTCCCTTCGCGAGCACCAGCTCACCGATCCTGGCCAGGTCGCGCGGGGCGAGCCGCAGCCCGGACGCGGCCGAGGCCACCCCGTCCATGCCGCATGTCCAGTCGAAGTCGCCGATGCCCAGCGGGGCGAACAGCGCCGCTCGGGCGAACTGCGGCAGCGGCTGCCCGGTCCCGTCGGCGATCAACCGGCCCAGCAGCGCCGTGGCGCCTCCGCAGTAGGACCACCGGGCACCGGGTGGCTCCACGATCGGTCGCTCCAGCACGTACCGGCACCGGTCCGGGGCCAGTTCCATCGCGATCTCGGAGTTCGCCGGGCTGTCGTACGGGAGGTCTTCGCGCCATTCCAACCCGAGGGACATCGTCAGCGCGTGCTCGACGGTGAGCCGGGCCCGTTCGGGGTCGGCCGCCAGATCGGCGTACTCCCGGAACTGGCGCAGGAGCGGCTCCGCGGGGTGCGGGACCAGGCCCTCACCGAGCGCGATGCCGTACAGCAACGCGGTCACGCTCTTGGTCACCGAGCGCAGGTCGTGCAACGTCTCGGGTCCGAACTCGACGACGCCCAGCGAGGTGCCCCAGGTGAAGTCCTCGCCGGCGTCGTAGTGCTCCAGCAGGGTCTGGCCGCCGCGGATCGCCACGACCCCGTGCAGGCCGTCCAACCGGCCCGCCGACCGTGTCTCGGCCAGCAGGTCACGCACCTGGGTTGCCATGTCGCACTCCTTCGGCGGGCGAGAGTCTGCCCAATGAATAGCACGTCATGCCGAGCCCGGCGGAGGACAAATTCGCATCGTGGCGGTGCAGCGGGGTGGCCGGCGGGTGCGCGGTGGGGTCGGTCGGGGGGTTGACCGACCCCACCGCGCGGTCGTGGTCAGGCCGTGTCGTCGTCGAGCACGGTCAGCCAGGCGAACCCGTCGCCGATCACGGCGCCGACCGGCGCCGAGATCGTGATCTTGTAACGGAGCGAGGCGGTGTTGACGGTCGTGTTACCGACGAGCGGCACCTGGATCGTCGCCTCGGTGGCGCCCTTCGGGATGGTGACCGGGAACGACTGCGCCGGCACCTGCCCGGCGGAGGACGATCCGCTCGCCGCCGTCTGGACCTGGACGGTGGCCGCCTCCTTGAGCTTCCCGCTCAACGCCAGCCGCATCGTGGCGGTGCCCGGACCGTCGCCCTCGGCCACGGTGGCGTCGTCGATGCTGACCTGCACCGCCGAGGTGGCACCACCGCCGCCGACACCGGGGCTGTCGAACGCGATGTCGGACAGGTACGCCCCACCGGTCGGGGTGGCCGGCTGGATGGTGAGCTCTCGGACGCTGGTCACATCCACTCCGGACAGCGACGAGACCGGCAGCCGGACGGTGCGCAGCCAGGTCTTGCCGAGCCGGCTGATCCCGTTCGACGTGTTCGTCGACGCCGGGAACGGGGTCAGCGCCGGGCTGACGTCGCCGACCCGTACGGTGGCCGAGGCACCCTTCTTGTCGACCAGGGTGACGGCGAGATCGACGTCGCCGACCGCCGACTCGTCGCGGGCCACCCGGAAGGTGAGCGCGTCGTACTTCTTGACGTTCCCCTCGCCGGGGCCGAACGCCACCCGCACGGCGGGATCCGTCGAGGACTCGCTCCACTGCAGGCGCAGCACCGGGCTGATCGGGACCGCCGGGGCGAACGTGGCCGGCGTCCAGTGCGGGACCTTGGAGGTCGCGGTGGTCGCCGAGCACGGGGTGTCGCCGGGGCGTACCCGCGCCGCCACGCTGTAGCAGTAGGCGCCCAGGTCGAAGCCGGTCACCGAGACGTTCGCCGCCGCGCTCTCCAGCGGGGCGAGGTCGAGCCGGCGCGAGCCGGGCTGCTGGGCCTGGGCGTACACCTCGGCGCGGCCGGCCGACGGCACGGTGCCGTTGCGGCCGTCGAACAGCGGCAGGAAGACGGTCTCCCCGCCCTGCACGAGCCGGAAGAACCCGGCCATGTACACGGTCCCGACGGCCCGCTGCTCGGCGCTGGTCAGCCGGGTCGGGGCGGCGCTGCCGCACACCTCGTCGCTGGCCGGCGACCAGTCGTCGTTCGACGGCGCGATGGAGACCCCCGGCGTCCACTCGGTGTTGAAGAAGTTGTGGTTCGCTCCCATGATCATGAGGGAGGAGCGCAGCACGTCGTCCTGCACCGAGTAGCGGGTGTCGTCGTAGAAGTGCTGCCCCTGCTGGTTGGAGACGTCACCGTCGCAGTACGGCAGCAGCACCGCCATCGGCACGTCCGGCAGTGTCGGCCGGCCGAAGTCGACGGGGGCGAGCGGCAGGACGGCCTGGATGCCGTACGGGTGCTTGCGCTCGGCGTTGAGCAGCGCGGCCTCGACCACGCCCTCACCGCCCCGGGAGTGCCCCATCAGCCCGACGTTCGACATGTCCAACCGGCCGGACAGCGCGTGCCCCTCGGTCGTGTTCCAGTTGGCCAGCAGGTCGAGGTTGTCCATGACCAGCTGACCGCGGGCCAGGGCGCCGTTGTCGTCGGTGAAGCTGGCGTCCTTGGCGTTGATGCCGTTGGCGCTGATCGACACGACGACGTATCCGTGCGTGGCCAGGGCCTCCGCGGTCTCGGTGTAGCCGAGGTAGCTGTCGATCGGGATGAAGCCGGTCGCACACGGCCAGTTGGTGTTGTTGGTTCCCCGGGTGGTCGGGTTGTAGCAGGCCGAGTGCCGGCCGTGCAGGAAGATCACCACAGGTCGCGGGCCCTTCGCCCCGGTCGGGGCGTAGACCGCGCCCCGGATCTCGGCGGGCAGATCGCTGAGGCCGGAGAGCGTGGTCGCGGTGTCGCCGAGGTCGTAGTCCAGCCGCTCGACCTGGTACGGCCCGGGCTGCGCCGGGTCGGTGTAGAGCTGCTTCTTCTGCAGGCCCTTCGGAGTGATCGGGGCGGCGGCCGACCGCCGTGTCGAGGCCGCCGAACCGGGCACCACACCGTTCCACGCGACCTCGACGCGCTTTGCCGCCGCGACACCGGGGTCGGTGGTCTCCACCACCAGGCTGAGCCCGTCGGGCGACTCCTGCGCCGCCCCGATGACGTGACCGTCGACGGCGAGTTCCGGTGCCGCGTCGCGTACCGGCAGCGGCTCATCGAGCCGCAGCGTCACCCGCGACCCGCCGTCCGGCAAACTCTCGACGGTGAATTCTTCTGAGTTTGTCGATTCTTCGATAGGCTCGGCGGCGGCGGAAGTGACCATCAGACCGGATGCGGCGATGCAGCCGGCAAGGGCGGCGGCCGACACTGCGGCCGTCAGTCGGACTCGCCCCCGCAGGGGTGCGAAACGGGCCATCTGCGACTCTCCTCTTCGCGCCGTCAGATCAGCGCGAGCGGACCGTACGAACGGCGTGTTCCAGGAGATCGCCACCGAGGAAACGGGCCGGTTGCCGGGTAATACGAGGCTGTTTCGAAAGATCACTCCGGGCGCTTTAGGTGACCACTCGAACCTTTCGGTGGTTCGCCTGCAAACCGGAGAAGATCGGGATGGATCATGGCCGCAACCGTCAGCCGTGGGAGCCTTCGGCCGCCCCGTCCGGGCCGATGACGCCGTCGCCGGCACCGGTGTTGAGGTACACGTGTTGGTGGCCCTGCTCCGCATCGATGTTGATCTGGTCGAGTTGCGTCGCGGCCACCGACCACGTGGCGGAGGCGAGGTCGGCCTGCCGCGCGGCCAGCGCCAGCTGATCGTCGCGTACGGCGGCGGGGCCGGCCGCGACCAGGGCGACCGAGTCGACCGCGACGGCGGCCTGCTCCACCGCGCTCCGTAGGCCGCTGCGGGCGACGTTGGTCGCGGTCGTGCCCGAGGGCGGGTTGTCGAACTGCTCCGTCAGCCGGCGCATGGTCTGCTGCCACTGGCGGACCTGAGACGCCTCGGGCGTGCGTCCGGCCTCCGTTTCCTCCTTCACCGCCACGAGGATCGGCGAGAGTTCGTCCCGGGTCCGACGCGCCATCCCAGTCAGCTCGATGATCTGCTGGACGTCGCGCTCGGCCTCCGCCTCGTGCAGGTGCGCGATGCTCGACTCGGTCGGGCTCGGCCGCCCCACGACGTAGCCGATCAAGCCACCGACCAGGCCCACCACCAGCGCCGCCGCGACGGCGCCGACAACCATCCTCGGGCCGGGCCGTCGCCGCTGGCGAGGCGGGTTCAGCAGGTAGGAGGGCCTTCCGGTTCGACGGGACATCGCATCCTCACATCGATGGCTGTTTGGCCAGCAGGATAGCCGCATACGCCACACACCGTCGATAGTTCCGCACCGGAAGTGCGAACTTCTATCCGGACCGACGAAAGCGCCCGAGGATGGTGTTGGGGTGCCGCGGAGGAGATCGCCGCCGCCGCGCCGGCCCGCCCATCGTGATGAGTGACCCGGCGAGCAGGAACGCGTAGACGTCGACGATCCACAACAGCTGCGTACTGCTCGCCGCCAGGTTCTTGCCGATCGTGGGCAGCGCCAGGTGCGTCACGGTCAGTTCGAGGGACGCGAGCAGGGCCGGCAGGGCGAGCACCGCGAGCCCGACCCACTCCCGCCGGCCGGCCACCTGCTCCGGCCGCACCGCGGCCGGTGATGTCGTCATGGACCGAGCGTGCAACCTCAACCTCGGTGGAGGTCAAGTCATCGCGTTCCGGCCTGCACCTGATCGAGCCGAGGGTCCGGTGCCGCGTCCGGTGCGGGCTGGGGCAGCGGACTGGCCCCGTGCGGCCGCAGCCCGTCGAAGATGATCCCGAGATAGCGCCGCCACAACTGCGGCGGCGCATCCGGCACGAAGCTGACCACGTGGCTCGGCGCGCACATCAGCAGGATCACGTCCGTCGCGGTGATGTCGGCCCGGAGCGCGCCGGTCGCCTGCGCGCGCTCGACGAGCACGGTGATCTCCTCGAAGAGGCGGCCACGGGACTCGCTCAGCCGGTCGTTGAGGTCGCCCGTCTCCCGCAGGAACGACAGATCCAGTTGCTGCTGCCGGCTGGCCGCGGCGTCGAGGAACTCCAGCAGCGCGGCACCGGCGTCGGTGACCGTCGCCAGCCGTCGCGCCAGCGCGGAGAGCCCGTCGACCCGGTCGAGCACGACCGCCGCGAGCAGGTCCTCCTTGGTGGGAAAGTGCCGGAACACCGTTCCCTTGCCGATGCCCGCCCGCCGCGCGATGTCCGCGACCGACGCGGCCAGGCCCCGCTCGGCGAACTCCGCCTCCGCCGCGGCCAGCAACGCCGCCCGGTTGCGCGCGGCATCGGCACGCAGTGGGCGGTCGGTGGTGGGCACGGGGAACAGCCTAACAAGTTGACCCACCGGTCCGGTTAAGCCTAACCTGACCGCACGGTCCGTTTGATTGCGAGGAAGAGATGAAGGCTGTTGTCGCGACCGGCTACGGGCCACCCGAGCGGTTCACCATCGCCGAGATACCGATTCCCCGGCCGGGTCCCGGCCAGATCCAGGTACGGATCGCCGCCGCGTCGATCAACCCCGTCGACGTCCGGCTACCCGGTGGCGACTACCGGGGCGTCGCCGAACTCGCCTTCCCGCACGTCCCCGGCAACGATTTCGCCGGCACCGTCAGCGAGGTCGGTGCGGGCGTCACCGGGTACCAGGTGGGAGACGAGGTCTTCGGGCACGCCATTCCCCGCGCGCTGAAGGCGATCGCCGGCGGCCGGCCGAGCCTGACCACCGGGACCCTCGCCGAGTACGCCGTGTTCGAGGCGGACACCCCGTTCATCGCGCACCGACCGGCCGGCCTGGACGTCGCCGACGCGGCCGCGCTGCCGACCGTCGGCCTCACCGCCCGCGCCCTGATCGCCACCGCCGCACCGAAGCCGGACGACACCATCCTGGTCGTCGGCGCCAGCGGTGGCGTCGGCACCACCCTGCTGCCGCTGCTGGCCGGCGCCACGGTGATCGCCACCGGACGGCCGGAGGACGTCGAGTCGCTGCGCGCGAGGGGCGCCACCGAGGTCATCGGCTACGACGACGAATACCTGAGCGGGGTGGACCTGGCGCTCAACCTGGTACTGCCCAGCGACCGGCTCCAGCGGGTCGGGCGCGCACTCCGGCCCGGCGGGCGGCTCTACACGATCACCTTTCCCATGCCGAAGCCGGAGTATCTGGACCGCGACGACGTGCTCTTCCAGCTGGTGCTCGACGTGGACGGCCGCCTCGGCGGGATGCGCGAGGTCGCCGAGCTGACCCCGACGATAGGTCGCCGCTACCCGCTCGACGACGGCGTACGGGCCCTCACCGACTTCGTCCGCCGGCACACCCTCGGCAAACTCGTGGTGACCGGCTGAGCTGGGCTACCCGACGTCGGACCCGGCGGCGGTCAGCAGCGCCACCAGGTCGTCGATGGTGTCCAGTGGGCGGCCGGGGCCGTTCAGCTCGACCTCGACGTCGTACTCCAGCTCGATCGCGTCGACCAGGCGCAGCAGTCCGAGGGAGTCGACGCCGAGGGCGATCATCGACCCTCCGGCGAGCACGTCGGCCGGCGAGACCTCGCCGCCCGTCGCCTCGCCGACCAGCTCCGCGATCCGTTCGCGCAGTTCGCTGGTACCCATGCTCAGAACTCCTTTCCGGACTGCCGGACGATCTCGGCGATCTCGGCGATGGTCGGGGTGTCGAAGAACGCGTCGAGCGGCACCTCGACCCCGAGTCGCTGCTGGATCCGGCCGCTGATCCGGGTGATGTGCAGCGAGTGCCCGCCCAGGTCGAACAGGTCCTCGTGCACGCCGACGTCGGGGATCCGCAGCACCTCCTGCCAGATCAGCCGCAGCTGCGCCACCACCGGGTCCACTCCCCCGGTGCCGACCGTGCCCGGGTCCGCGTCCTGGGGCGGATCCGCGCTGTCCCGGGGCGTGGGAGCGGGCAGGGCGGCCCGGTCGACCTTGCCGTTGCGGCTCAGCGGCAACCGGTCGAGCGCCACGTAGTCGGTGGGCAGCACGGCCTTGGGCAGGCTCAGCGCCAGGTGCCGGCGCAGCTCGGCCGGCTCCGGAGCGGTGCCCGCCCGGGCCACCACGTACGCGACGAGGCGGGGCTCGTCGGCGTCCCGCCGCAGCACCGTGGCCGCTCCGGCCACGCCGGGATGGTCGAGGAGCCGGGCCTCGATCTCCCCCAGCTCGATCCGGTGGCCCCGGATCTTGACCTGGTGGTCGGTGCGGCCGAGGAACTCGATCCGCCCGTCCGGCAGCCACCGGCAGCGGTCGCCGGTGCGGTACAGCCGCTCGCCGACCGACCCGAACGGGTCCGGCACGAACCGCTCGGCGGTGAGGTCGTCGCGCCCCAGGTAGCCGACGGCCAGCCCGGCGCCGGCCAGGTACAGCTCACCGGGCAGCCCGACCGGCACCGGCCGGCGCGTCTCGTCCAGCAGGTACGCCCGCACGTTCGGCAGCGGCCGTCCGATGGTCACCTCGTCGGGGTCGACGGGGATGTCCGCCATCGTCGCGTACACGGTCGCCTCCGTCGGCCCGTACCCGTTGATCAGTCGGGCGGTGCGGGCCCGCAGGTCCCGGGCGAGGGCGACCGGCAACGCCTCGCCGCCAGCGACCGCGACCAGCGGCTGCGGGGTGATTCCGGCGGCGTCCGGGGTGGGCCCGCCGAGGCCCGCCTCCAGCAGCACCCGCCAGCCCGACGGGGTGGCCTGGGCGTGGGTCACGCCGGCGGTGCGGATCAGCCGCAGCACGCCCGCGCCGTCCAGCGCGCTGACGGCCGAGGCGACGACCACCCGGCCCCCGGTGACGCCCGCATCCACGAGTGGGTCGGGGCGCGACCCTGCACCCCCGACGGGCTACCGTTGATCGGCCGTAC
>NZ_JBFBAO010000185.1:0-13423 GCF_040682255.1 Micromonospora sp. NPDC051296
CGACCTGGCCGAGGTGCTCCGGGTCGCCCGGGACTCCGGCGCGCTCACCCTCGCGGTCACCAACGCGCCGGACTCGCCGCTAGCGGCCACCGCCGGGTGCAGGGCCGGGTGCCGGCCGGCATCGCCGGCCGCCTCGCCACGCCGCTCACCCAGGTCGACCAGCGACTGTCCGCCGCCTCGTCGGCCCTGATCGGCGTGGTGGCCCGGCTCGACCTGCCGGTCGGGGAGTGGCTGCCCGGCGACGTGGTGCCGGCCACGGTCACCGTCGAGAACACCGGCGGCAGCAAGCTGAACGGCCTGACCTCGACACTGCGTGCGCCGGAGGGCTGGACGGTGACCCCGGTCGCCGGCCAGGACACCAGCGTCGCGCCCGGCGCGACCGTACGCCACGGCTACCGGGTGCGGATCCCGGCCGGCCAGTCGCCGACCACCGCCAACCTGAGCGGCGAGGTGAGCTACCGCTACCAGGCGGGCAGCGCGACCCTGCCGGTCGCCGGCCCGCTGGGCGTCGCCCCGGCGGTGGAGATCGTTTCGGCCGCCGCGCAGCCCGCCGAGGTCACACCCGGCGCCACCGCGACGGTACGCACCGTGCTGCGCAACCGGGCGACGGCGCCGGTCACCGGCCGGCTCACCACCACCGGTCCGGAGGGCTGGCGGGTCGAGCCGGGCACGGCGGACTACCAACTCGCTGCCGGTGCCGAGACCACGCTGGAGACCAGGGTGATCGCGCCCCTGTCGGTGACCGAGGGGCCGGCCTCCATCACCGTGGCCAGCGGGACCACGGCCGCCGAAAGCCGGACCCTCGGGCTGCCGGTACGCATCCCCAACCCTCCGGCGGTCGCCCATGACCACATCGACCTCGGCGATCTGACCTCCGAACGAGCGCACAACCTCGCCGCGTCGACCCACTCGGGCACCAGCACGGAGGCCGGCCTCACCCGCCGCTACACCAACGTCACCTACCCCGGCGGCTGGTTCGAGTTCGACCTGGCCGTCGAGGCCGGCAAGCCGTTCATCCTGCGCGTGGTCGAGACCTACGACCAGGCGCAGTTGAAGGACTACGACGTCCTGGTCGACGGGGTGGTGGTGCACGCCCGGGCGTTCCGGCGGACCGCCGGCGGCGCGGGGACGGTGACGTACCAGTTCGTCGTGGACCGGCCGGACCTGACGGCGGACGGCAAGGTACGGGTGCGGTTCCTGGACACCGGCGAGGGCTACGACCCGTCAATCGCCGACGTCTGGGCCGTCCCCGTGGACCCGAACTCCTGACCGAGGCAATGAGCGGGACCCGACGACCTCCTCGATAGGCGGGACCCGAACGCGCCGGCCGCGCATCCCCGCGGCCGGCGCGGCGCCTGTTTCGCCCGGACGCCGGGCCTTGCGGTGGGCGGATAGCTTGTCGCCGTGAGAAGTGTGTCGGTGGCCGCCCCTGATGGCACGCGGTGGACCGTACGCGTGGCGTGGGAGCCGCGCTGGCGAGCGCTGGCCCGACGTTTCGGCGGCTGGCGCCGGAAGCGGAAGCGGGACAGCGGCTCCGGCGACGCCGTCGACGGGGCGGTGCAGATGGGTGACGCGGCAACGTCGGGTTCGAGCGGAGGCGGGGGAGGCGGTTTCGACCTGGGCGACGCGGTCTTCGTCCTCGTGGTCGTCTTCATCGCGGTCATCGCCGCCGCGGCCCTGTTCTGGTGGGTGTTGCTCCCGTTGCTGCTGATCCTCATCGACCTCGTCGTCGTGGCCGTGCTGCTGGTCCTCGCGGTCCTGGGCCGGGTGCTGCTCCGCCGACCATGGACGGTGGAGGCGACCGCCGGCAACGGCGAGCGGATCACCGCCGAGGTCGTGGGGTGGCGGGCCGCGCTGCGTCGCCGTGACGAGATGGCTGACCTGCTGGGTCGCGGGCAAGCCAGTGACGAGGAACACGCGGCGGGTCCATCTGCTGGCCGCTAATCCAGGGGCGGAATGTCGGTTGCGGCGGCTAATGTGCGCTGCGGGCTTCACCCTCCACCGCCACGCCTGCCTGGGCGGGCACGGTGCCGCCATCACCGCTCACCGTTAACTGGGCCAATTCCAATTCAGGAGATTTCGTGACACAGCAACCTGTCGCGACACCGCAGCCTGTCGCGACATCGGACAAGCTCGACGCCGCGGTTCTCAAGGTGGCGGGCGTCGTCGTGCTCGGCGCGATCATGTCGATCCTCGACGTGACGGTTGTCAGCGTCGCGCTGCCGACCTTCCAGAGCGAGTTCGGCGCGTCCTACGCCCGTGTGGCGTGGACGATGACCGCGTACACGCTCGCGCTGGCTACGGTCATCCCGCTCAGCGGGTGGGCGGCCGACCGGTTCGGCACCAAGCGCCTCTACATGATCGCCCTGGCGCTGTTCACGATCGGGTCCGGCCTGTGCGCCACCGCCGACACCATCGGGCAGCTGATCGCGTACCGCGTGTTGCAGGGCCTCGGTGGCGGCATGCTCATGCCGCTCGGCATGACGATCATGACGCGGGCGGCCGGGCCGCACCGGATCGGCCGGTTGATGGCCGTCCTCGGCATCCCGATGCTGCTTGGCCCGATCGGCGGCCCGATCCTCGGCGGCTGGCTGATCGACGTGGCGAGCTGGCACTGGATCTTCCTGATCAACCTGCCGATCGGCGTCATCGCGCTCATCTACGCGCAGCTCGCGTTGCCGAAGGACAACCCCGAGCCTTCGGAGTCGTTCGACTTCGTCGGCATGCTGATGCTCTCGCCGGGGCTCGCCCTGTTCCTGTACGGCGTCTCCTCGCTGCCCGAGGCCGGCACCTTCGCCGACTCCGGGGTGTGGGTGCCCATGCTGATCGGCGCCGCGCTGGTGGTGGCGTTCGTCCTCTACTCCTTCCGGCCGAGGCACCCGCTGCTTGACCTGCGGCTGTTCCGCAACCGCCGGCTGACCATCGCGGCGGTGACGATGTTCGTCTTCATCATCGCCTTCATGGGTGCCGGCCTGCTCTTCCCGAGCTACTTCCTGCAGGTGCGCGGCGAGTCGACGTTGGCCGCGGGCCTGCTGATCGCGCCCCAGGGCCTCGGCGCGATGCTCACCATGCCGATCGCCGGCATGCTGGCCGACAAGGTGCCGGTCGGCCGAACGGTGCCGTTCGCGCTGCTGCTGATCATCGCCGGGTTCTTCACCTTCACCCAGGTCGACGCGAACACCTCGTACGTACTGCTCTGCGGCTCGCTGTTCGTGATGGGTCTGGGCATGGGCGGCACGATGATGCCGATCATGACCTCGGCGTTGAAGACGCTGACCGGCCACGAGGTGGCCCGCGGCTCCACGCTGGTGAACATCCTTCAGCAGATCGGCGGCTCCGTCGGCGCCGCGGTGATGTCGGTGATCCTCACCAAGGAGCTGAACACGTCCCAGCCGATCCCCGGCGTGACCGATCCGAGCGGCAAGCCGCTCAGCGAGGCCGGGCTGGCCATCGCCGCGCAGCAGCGGCCGGAACTGCTCCAACAGTTCCCGGTCGACCCGTCGTTCATCGAACGTGGGCTCGACTTCGCCGCCAACGCGTTCGCCACGACCTTCTGGGTGGCGTTCGCGCTGGTGCTGCTGACGCTCATCCCGGCCGCGTTCCTGCCCCGCCGGCGTGAGCGCTCGCACCTGCTGGACGACCAGCCCGGGGATCAGCCCGGCGACCAGCCGAGGACGCCGGTCGTCGTTCACTGATTTCGAGCGCCAGGGGCCGTCGGACATGTTCCGGCGGCCCCTTCGGCGTCGGCGCGGCGGTCGCCCGAACCGGATGGTGAGAAGTTCTCCCGGGGACCATCGGCCGTCGGCGGCTGCGGCGGTGAGATCCAGGTGACCATCACGACAGAGATGATCATCAGGAGGAACCACGACGCGAGTTTCGACAGCGAAACCGGGTGCCAACCGTCCAACTGGCTGGGGTAGAGCCAGGCATTCGACCAGGTGGCGATGTTCTCCGCCAGCCAGATGAAGAAGGCGACCAGGAGAAAAGCCAGCAGGAGTGGCATCCGCAAGCGGAGCCGGAATACGCGGAACTGCATGACGCAGCGCCCGAACACGAGCGCGACGACGCCGATGAGCAGCCATCGGACGTCCCAGACGTAGTGGTTGGTGAAGAAGTTGACATAGATCGCCACGGCCACGGCAGCCGTCGCCCAGCGCTTCGGATAGCGGGAGAAACGCAGGTCGAACAGCCGGTTGACCCGGACCAGGTAGGAGCCGACCGCGGCGTACATGAAGCCGGTGAAGAGCGGCACCGCACCGAGCCGCAGTACGCCGTCGCCCGGGTAGGACCACGAGCCGATATGGGTCTTGAACAACTCCATCGCCGTGCCGACGAGGTGGAACAGGATCACTACCCGCAGTTCGCGCAGGCTTTCCAGGCGTCCGGCCACCATCGCGATCTGGATGGCGACCGCGGCGAGCGTCAGGAAGTCGTTGCGGGTCAGCGCGGCGTCCGCCGGGTACCAGAGATGCGCGGCGAGGATGATCGCCAGCATCGCCCCGCCGAACACGCACGCCCAGGCCTGTTTGAGCCCGAAGACCGCGAACTCGGTCAGCCAGCCGGCCGGTCCGCGCTGGGGGAAACGCGCCAGAATCGCACGGAACCGGGCATCGATCGCGCGCTCGGCCGTGGTCAGGGTGGCTGGTCCGGAAGGGGTACGCACCGCCCGACGCTAGCTCGCCGTCCCAGGTCACGCGACACTCATCGGCCGTGTGGGGACGCGAAGCACGTCCCCGCACGGGCCGTCGGCGTCAGCCGTTGTCGATCAGGCTGGCGATCTCGTTGTAGATGAGGTGCGCCTTCGCGCCCTGGTTGGACGGGCAGCCGCCGAGGTGGTGCAGGGCGATCACCCGATGGCTGCTGTTCAGCACCGGCGAGCCCGAGTTGCCGCCGGAGGTGTCACAGCTGTAGCTGATGTTCCAGGTGTTGTAGTTCGCGTTCCGTACGGTGCATCTCGCGCCGTTCTGGGAGTCTTCAAAGATCGACAAGCGCTTGGGGCTGCCGTCGCCGTGCCCGGGGATGTACATCTGGGTGCCGGTGGTGGTGGCGGTCGTCGCCAGGTAGAGCGTGCCGAACCCCTGGATGGCGGCGAAGTTGTTCACCGAGTACAGGGTGTAGTCCAGTTGGTTGGAGCCACCACTGCTCACCCGGTAGAGCGTGGCACCGCTCACCTTGGTGCCGGGGCCGGGGTTCGCGCCGCCGCAGGTGGCGCACTGGTAGTTGAACTGCATCTCGCTGCCACTGACCGCGGCCTGCGTCGAGAAACAGTGCTTGTTGGTGAGCATCCGGTTGGTGTTGCCGACCCGCCAGGTGGTACACATGCCGCCGCCGCTGATCAGTAGCCGCGCCACCGCGTTGCCGCGGGCGTACTCGGTGGGGTGGCTGCTCTGGTAGCAGACCACGTCGCGGCGGGCGTCGGTGCTACAGACGGACTGCGTGGAGAAGTTGTACTCCGTGATCTCCGTGCGGTCGTAGCCACGCCAGAATCGGTCGATGGTCGCGACGCTGCCACGGGAGGAGCGGCTGCTGTGCAGCGTCACCACTGCCGCGTCGCCCTCCACCGACATCGCCCAGAAGCCCGGCCGCCCGTCGGTGGTGTAGTCCGAGCCGGTCGCCCGGTTCAGGTGGCGGTCGTACCGGTAGCTCTCCCGGCCGTCGGGGCTCGACACGGTGACGTACTCGTCGGCGGCCAGTCGCAGCGCGCTGAAGTGCACCTTGACGTACGTGGCGCCGGGGTGACGAATGATCTGGGTCCGGCCGTTGCGGGCGTACGACAACGAGCCGTCGACGGTGCGCAACTCGCCGACTGTCGTCACGCCCTCGGCCGCGAACTGATCCGACTCGGGTGCCCGGGCCGAGTGCGGCGCGAGAGGTTGAACCGAGTACGCCTCGGCGGGCGCTGACAGCAGGCTCAGCCCAAGTGTGCAGGCGCCGAGCGTGACCACCACCGTTCGCAGGCGTCGCAGGGCATGTTTCATCGTCGCTCCTCCCCAGGAACCAGAACCTTAACGAGTCCTAAGTCTTCATACACGAGGCCGAGCGAAACATGCAAGATAATCTATGTCTGCTCGGTGCTGACTGTGGCCTGTCCTGGCCCTGCCCGAGGCGTGAGGTGGAGTTGCGGGCGGTGCGCGCCGACGCCCCGGCGACGCTGGCCCCTCCACCTCAGCTCCACCTCGTCCACGCCGCCGAGGCCGGGCCAGACGCGGAGGGCCGGGTATGGAGGGCTACGGATCAACGCCCGACGTCAGAGACGCACGCGGACGCGCCCGGACGGAACGCGCAGAGCTCAGATGAGCGAGGGGTCAACGCGGTGAGGGCCTTGAGCCTTCGGTGGTAGATCTACGGATGTCCTTTACTCCGAGAGCGGGGGAGGGGTGAGCCAGGCGAGGGGTTGTCCGCTGAGGGCGGCGTCGGCGAGGCGGTGGGCGCTGGCGGTCTTGAGCGCGGCTCGTGAGCTGTCGATCCAGCGTTGGACGTTGTCGATGCCCTGGTGGCGGTATTCGACGGCTTGGACGAGGCATTCCAGCTTGTCGGCATCGCGGGCGACGACGGCTTCGAGCGTCTCGGCGGCTTCGTATTCGGCAACTGCGGCGGTGATGACGTCGGCGACGGCTGGTGGGCAGGCGGCGACTTGGTCGGCGGTGATGGTGGTGTTGGGTACGGCGGTGAGGTAGCGCTTGGCGATGTGTGGGATGTCGGTGATCCGGGTTTCTTGGGTGTCGTGCAGGATGCACAGCATCGACACCCGGGCCGGGTCGGCGCCCTCCATGGCGGCGAGCATCATTCCGATGAGCGCCGTGCGGAATGAGTGGTCGGCGATGGACTCGGGGTGCTTGACGCCGGCGAACGACCAGCCGGTGCGGGCGGCGCGTTTGAGGACGCCGGCTTCGAAGATGAAGCTCACTGCTCCGGCGGCGTCGTGGTCGTCGGTCATCTGCCCGTCCCTGTGCCGGTGAGTCCGTCCGCCCGCAGGCTGTAGACGATTGAGGTTAGTTCCTGCCGCGACTGCGCGGAGATCCGGTCACTATCCAGGAGAGGGACACTGTGGTCGAGGAGTGACCGAGTCGCGGCGGGGTTGTCGAGAGCGAGGCCGCGTCGTGCCGCCAGCAGAGCCCAGACGTTGTGGATGTTGAGGTCGACGAAGGGATGCGCTGGGTCGAGGCGCTGGACCAGGTGCCGAAGAAGGATCGAGCCATGCCAGTCGGCGAGCGTTCCGGGCATAAAGGAATCGTCGCGGTGGCGGTACGGGATCTCGCCCACCCAGTAGGCCGAGTAGTTGAGGGCTGCTCGTTCGCAGGCGTCGTCCGGGTGCGCGTGGGCGATGAAGTCCCGCAAAGGTTCCGGGTCGCCCTGGTTGGCGAGGGACGTGACGACGGAGCGGGCATCCGGCCACAGCGGTGACCAGGTGCGGAAACTGGTCGCCCGGCGGGCGCGGACGGTGGTCTGGGTGAGCCATCCTGCCGCCGCCCTGGTCGGGTCCATGCCGGCGAGGAAGCAGGCTTGCCGGTGCAGCAGCACGTTCGGATCGCGTCCGGTGGCCGCGCGTTCGGCGAGCACGTGAAGGTGGGCGAAGAAGGTGTGCTGTTCGTCGACGGGCAGGGTCGGTCCGGACGCGACCGGACCCCGCCGGGGATGGGCGACGGGTAGCCCTCTGGCGAAGGTCGGTGTCTGCCCGAGGACGGCCCAGAGGATCAGATCGGCCAGACGGTGGGTGAGTACGTACCAGCCGAGCGGCTGCTCGGCGATGTCGCAGCGGTCCACCTGTTCGCCGAGGACTGCGGCGAGGATGAGATCCGCCTCGGCGGCGTCGTCGAGTGCGGCGAGCAGGATGGTGTTCGCGCCGAGCCGGCTGAGCCGGTGCCGGACGGCGATCGCTTGCCCGAGCGGCACCGCCGTGAACGGCCGGCGCCCGGATTCCCAGCTCTGCACGGTCACGCGGTCGACGCCCACGTCGACGGCGAGCTGCTCCTGCGTCAGCGGGATGGACTCCCGGATCAGCTTCAGCAGGTAGCCGGTCACCTCACCGCGCTGTAGTGCTGATCGTCCGCGACCTGCCATCCGTCATCCCTCTACGTTGACCGGTGGTCGACGTTCCCGCCGTGAAACCAACGCTGCCGCCGGGCATCTGGGCTGCTCACTCGTACTACGGGTGAGTCGAACCGTCGTCGCCGTGATCGTAGCGTCGCAGTTACCGAACGTTCCAGAGCCGATCCCGTGGTTCGGGGGTCGGTCATGGAGCGCTGCCCGGCGGAAGGAGGCAGTGATGCGGGACAGAACACCACCGTGGTGACGAGTGTCCTACGACCAGTACCTGATCGCCGTCGCGATGACCATGGCCCGGCGACACCGCCCGGCATGGTCGTGGCGGAAGTGGAGCTGGATCTGCCGCTGCGGGGCAGACCTGCCCTGTCGTAGCCGACACCGCATCCCAATCAACCGGAAGCACTGGCCCGCCCAGGAGGAGCAATGAGCAACGAGGCGGAGCGGATCCTGGTCGTGCATCTGCCGGGGACGGACGGCCTGTGTACCGGTTGTCAGGCGTGGTGGTCGCGGCTGACGCCGTACCCGTGCTGGCAGGTGGACTGGGCGACCAGCTGGCAGGGGCGGTCCGTGACGGCGGCGCTGCTCGGGGGCCGCGCATGACCACGCACGGCCCGGTGCTGCCGATCTGGAGCTGCGGCGGCTGCGACATGCCCTGGCCCTGCCGCGCACGGCAACGAGAGCTACGCGCGGAGTTCGACGGCGCTCCGATATCCCTGGCTCTCTACCTGGGTGCCCAGCTGGTGCGCGCCTCCGAAGACCTGACCTGGGTGCCGGCAGGGGTGCTGCACAAACGCTTCCTCGGCTGGCTGCGGTGAGTATCCTGCGGCCCGGCGACGAGAAGTACCACTACAGCGACGGCTCCCACAAGTGGATCCCGCCGGACCTTGACTACGACCAGGACGTCTGGGACGAACAGGTCCGCCAGCACAAGCAGGGCCACCTCAGAAATGAGCAACCCAAGGTACGCATCCAGCGCCTCGTCTGAGTACCGCAGCGGTTCCAGCCCCAAGATCAGCTGGCCGGGTACGACGCCGCGTTCTTCTGCCTCGGGGTCTCCTCCGTGGGCATGACCGAGGCCGCGTACCGGGCGGTCACCTACGACCTCACCCTCGCCGCCGCGCGGGCGCTGCTGGCCGCCAACCCCAACCTGACCTTCTGCTACGTCTCCGGAGCCGGCACCGACGGCACCGGCAAGACCCGCATGATGTGGTCCCGCGTCAAAGGCGAGGTCGAGAACACCCTGCTGGCGCTGACACCACGGGCCTACATGTACCGCCCCGCGTTCATCCTGCCCCTGCCCGGCAGCCAGGCGAAAACCAGGTGGTACGCCGTGCTGTACCGGATTGTGACACCGCTGTATCCCGTACTACGCCGACTCGCGCCACGTTACGTCACCACGAGCCTGCAACTCGGCCAAGCCATGATCGAAACCGCCCGCAGCGGAGCACCTCGTCGGGTCCTGGAGACGCCGGACATCAACGAAGTAGCCGCCAGTCACTCGCGTTAGGCGCCATCACCGCCGAGAAAGCTGACGGAGGCAGGCGGTCGTCGCGGTTGACTGAACGGCCGCGTTGCTCGGCAGCGGGTTCCTCGTTGTCCCGGGCATGTCGGCAGCGAAGCGCCGTACGCCACCAGTGGTGGTGCGGCAACCAAAGACGGCGCCCCTGTCGACGGAGGCCCGGCAGCAGGCGGTCACCGCGCTAACCGTCATGATCCACCAGTGGCGGGTGGCGGGTGGATTCTGCCACGTATGGTCCACCGATAGTCCCTGACCTGGGGAAACGTGAGCCCCTGGTTGGCAGTGCACGAACCGCCTCGCGCGCCCGCTCGGCCATAAGCGCGCACCGGCACGTGTGTCGAGCAGACGGTTACGGCGTTCGCGAGGGCTCGTCCGGGCGGCTACTGGCGTTGTATGAGTTTTTGGCGGCGACCACGGCCGCCTGGAGGTGCTCGGGGTCGACGCCGTGTACGTTGAGCGGCGGGTGCAAGCGCCGGACAAGTTCGGCCTCGATGGTCGCCGGCTCCGCGTCCTCCGCCCACGTCAAACGCAGGTGCGCGGACATCCACGCGGTCAGCCGCGACTCGTCCTCAGGGACCAGGACGACACGATCGGTCCAGGTCGTCCGGTATCCCTCGGACACCAGAAGCCCGGCCAAGGTACGGCGCAGAGTCGAGCTGCCCGAACGCCTCAGATGGTTGCGCAGGATCCGGCCCCGCAGGCTGGTTGCCCGGCCGAGATACAGCAGCCGTAGCGACGGGATGCTCTCATTCGGTGGCCCGGGAAGGTCGGGAAAGATCGAAGGACCAGCCCACCAGGCGTAGACACCGCTGCCACGGCTGAGCCGCTTGACGGCGACATCGACTCCGACCGGCGCGCCGCAGAGCAGCCGCAGGGCCTCTTCGACCCGGGCTCCGTCGGTGGGGGCACCGTCGGGTCGGGTTTCGGGAATGGTCATCGAGATCATCCCAGGCGTCCCCGGCGGATCGTGGCCGGGGCTGCGAGGACGCGGATGCTCCACGCAAGGTTCGGCAGCGCCGCGATCGGCGGCTACGGATACTGACAGGCCGATCAGCAGGCCGCGCGCTGTCGGCGGCAGATGCGGATGCCGCCGTAGGTTCATCTCGGCCTGGTGGTGGCGTGGATGCGGAATCTCGGTGGAGCGTTCGGGTCCCGATCGGTGAGGATCTGCGCGTGTCCGTTCCCGCCCGTCAGATCCGCGCCGGCTACTCGGCCAGCACCATCACCGTGTACCAGGCGTACCCTCCGCAGATCGCGCTGCCGGCGGTGACCGCCGGCCGTTTCGTGGCCCCCTTCAAACGGGACCGGATGACGTGGATCAAGCCGTCTTTCCTGTGGATGATGTACCGCTGCGGCTGGGCCACCAAGCCAGGGCAGGAGCGCGTGCTGTCCATCGACATCACGCGGGAGGGATTTGAGTGGGCTCTCGCGCGAGCATGTCTGAGTCACTACGACCGAGACCTGCACGGCGACAAGGCGACCTGGTCGCGACAGCTGAAGACCAGCCCAGTCCGAGTGCAGTGGGATCCAGAGCGGTCACTGCATCTTCAGGCGTTGCCGCACCGGTCGCTGCAGGTTGGACTGTCCGGCGAGGCTGTCGACCGGTACGTTGACGACTGGCTGGTTGCCCTCACGGACATTACTCCCACCGTTCACCGAGTCCGGGACCTGCTACGCCGCGGCGACACACAGGCGGCAGCAGCTCAACTGCCGATCGAGAACGCCTACCCGCTGCAGGATCAGATCGCCACCGGCCTTAACACCAGCCCGGACGTCACCACCGAAGAAGCGCCTGACCAGTAGTACGGACAGTGACGACCGCTCGGCAGGCCGACGTGCCCTGGTCTCGGCAGGACCGCGCGCCGAGCGTTAGGCACGTTCGTTACGCAACGCGACGCCCGGTCGGCGGCATGAGCGGGCGGTGATTTGCCATAGAGTCGACGCGTTCCGTCACTTGCCACACCCGCACTGCCGCGCGGTTCAATGGCGGCGCTGACGCAGCCTGATATTGACACAAACGACCTGCTGCTTCGCCCCTGGCAGCCGTCGGATCGCCACGCTGTCGTGGCCGCCTACGCCGACCCGGCCATCCAACGCTGGCACTGCCGCTCGATGACCGACGACGAGGCTGGCGACTGGATTGCTGCCTAGCCTGGTAGGTGGCGTAGCGAGACCGGTGCCGGGTGGGCCGTGCTCGATGCGGGGTGCGTCGTAGGGCAGGTCAGCCTGCGCCGAGTGGACCTTGCCGAGGGCTTGGCCGAGGTGTCCTACTGGGTGCTGCCTGACGCTCGGGGTCGTCGCGTCGCCTCCCGGGCGTTGTCCGCGGTAACTGAATGGTCCTTCGCCACCCTGCGGCTGCACCGCGTCGAGCTGTCCCATTCGACGGCGAACGTGGCGTCCTGCCGGGTCGCGCAGTACGCCGGCTTCGCAGCGGAGGGAACGAAACGCGGCGAAGGCCGCCATGCCGACGGCTGGCACGACATGCACCTCCACTCCCGCCTCGACAACGACCCTGTGAGCGGAACGCCCGCTCATCGGCTACGACCGGACGCCAATGCGGGCCGACGTCACCGTCGGTGACGAGCACCTCGCGGCATGTGCGGACGTTGCTGGCCGTTGTGCGGGCAGCCGCCATGACAAGGCGAGGAACCTTCGGTGTCACAGCCTCGCCGTAGGTTCGGCTGATGAGTGAAGAGCTGCTGATGCGATCTTGCGCGGCTGCGGAAGTGGACGCGCGCCGGGCCGTTCGGGAGTTCGACAACGCATGCCAGTGGCTGGACCGGGCCAAAGAGGCGCTCGTGTCCCCGCTTGGGGCCGAGGTATGGGTCTTCGACGAGGATCTGGCTCAGGTGCTGCTCCTGAACCATCCCTGGCGGGCCTGGGTCCCACCCGGCGGGAAGGTCGAGCCCGGCGAGACGCCTCGGGAAGCAGCCAGCCGTGAGCTATTCGAAGAAACCGGACTCCGCGCGGAGTTGCTGTCTACGCCCGCAGCCGTTGCCGTTCGCTCTTATAGCCGAGGCTGGTCCCCGACCCTCGGGCTGTCGTATGTCGCGATCGTTGACGTCTCCACGCCGCTCGTCGAAGAGAGCGGACAGCCGCTGGCATGGACGTGCCTGGACCACGACTGGGACAGCGTCTTCCCTGATGACCCACGTCGCATCCGTTGGCATGCAGGGCAGCTAGCGCATGGACGAATCCCCAGGTGGTGAACTGCAGGGCTCGGCCAAAGGCCGCGCACGAGCAGCGGCAGATGAGGGCGCCGCTGGCATTGTGGGGGCAACTGCAGATCTGGAGGACCCATGGCGCCGAACTCCAAGATCGCTGGGTCATTGCTCGTGCTGATCCTCCTGGGCGGTTGCGCCGACACGAGCCCACCGGGCGTCGACGCGGGCACCACGTCCGGCCGATCCGCCACCGACCACGCGTCTGCCTTCCCGAATCAGGGCGAGCTGAATGAAGTCGCGGCCGACGTCAGGCGCCTGGGCGAAGGCGAACTCGCCGACGTTACACCGGCCTCGCCATTGACGTGCACGACGACCGCGTCGACGTGTGGGCGACGGATCCACCACGATTCGCAGCAGCAATCGATGCGATGCCCTGGGGGCAACGGATAAGGCTGCATCCGGCCCGGCACGCTGCGGCTGACCTGGAGCCGACCCACGAAAGGATCCTGCAGGAGCAGGACCACTGGCGGCAGCAGGGGTTGCCGGTGGTGCAGTCAGGCGTACGTCACGATGGTTCCTGCATCGAGGTCGGCACCCCTGATCCGCAGCGGGCCGAGCGCGAATTCCTCCAGCGCTACCCCGGCGTCCCGATGTGCTTTGGGATGGAGGTGTGCCCGACCTCCAACGTGCGGAC
>NZ_JBFBAO010000186.1:0-13338 GCF_040682255.1 Micromonospora sp. NPDC051296
CCGGTCCCGCAGCAGCAGCGCCACCTGGCAGCACTGCCGCAGCGCCGCCGGCGCTCCCGGGTCCAGGTCGACCACCATCAGGTCCGGCTGCTCGCCGACCTTCCACTGTGGGGTGTGTAGTTCCAGGGCGGCCAGGTTGGCCAGCCAGACCAGGGTGGGCAGGTCGTCGGCGACCACGTAGTCGATGGTCTCCCGGCCCTTGGTGGAGCCGGGTGCGGGCAGCGTCTCGACGCGTACCCACGGCGGGGTGGCGGCGGGCGCGTTCTTCTCGAAGAATGAGTTGCCGTCCACCCCGTTCGGGTAGCGGATCCGGGTCAGCGCCCGGTCGTGCAGGTGCGGCAGCAGCACGGGGGCGACCCGGGTGTAGTAGTCGATCACCTCGCCCTTGGTGAAACCGGCGTCCGGGTAAAGGATCTTGTCCAGGTTGGACAGCTCCAGGGTCCGGCCCTGCACGTCGACCCGGAGCCGGTTAGCTGGCATCGTCGACCTCCTCGGCCGGCTTGTCCGGCCGCAGCCGCAGAATACGGGGAAACCGCAGCCGCCCGTCCGGGGTGCGCTGGCCGTACTTGACCTCCACCACCACCCGGGGCGTCACCCAGATCGCGCCCCGGGCATCCTCACGGGGCACGTCCACGCCGAACGGCGACACGGTGGCGCGCAGCGGCTCCAGCTCACGCAGCAACTCCCGTTCGAGCGCGGCGCCGATCCCGCCGCCGACCCGCCCCCGGAAGACGAGCCGCCCACCGGCACCGGGCACCCCGACCAGCAGGCCACCGATCTTACGCGCGCCGGGCCGCCAGCCGCCGATCACGAAGTCGCCGGTCACCTCCAGTTTGACCTTCATCCAGTCCGGCGAACGCACCCCGGGCCGGTAGACCGAGTCGACCCGCTTGGCCATCACCCCCTCCAGGCCGTGCTCGCCGGCCGCCGCGTAGGTTGCCTGGCCGTCGAAGAAGACCGGGGGCACCGCCCACCGCGCCGCGCCCAGCCCCAGGCCGTCGAGGGCCTCCCGACGGCGGGCGTACGGCCAGCCGGTGAGGTCCGCCCCGCGCAGCCGCAACAGGTCGAAGATCATGTACGTGACCGGGACGGTCGCCGCCAGCCGGGCCGCCTTCGCCGGGTCCCGCACGTGCATCCGCTCGGCGAGGGCGGTGAACGACGGCCGCCCGGCCTGGTCGAAGAGCACCACCTCGCCGTCGAGCAGCGCGTCGTCGATCTGCTCGGCCAGCGGGATCAGTTCGGGGTACGCGGCGGTGATCTCCACGCCGGAGCGGGCGTACAGGCGCTGCCGCCCGGCCGCGATGTCGGCGAGCGCTCGCACGCCGTCCCACTTGAACTCGTACGCCCAGCCGGCACCGACCGGGAGCTGCCCGGTCATCGCGAGCATCGGCTTGAGCGGCGCGCCGGGCACGACCCGACTGTAGTAGCAAGCCGAACACCTCGCGTTACGTTCACTCTGATGCGAGCATGGTCGATACCGGGGAAGGGAGCGCAGGATGCGGGCCATCTGGAAGGGAGCCGTGTCGTTCGGCCTGGTCTCGATCGGGGTCAAGCTCTACTCGGCGACCGAGGAAAAGGACATCCGATTCCACCAGGTACACCGTGAGGACGGCGGGCGGATCCGGTACAAGCGCACCTGCCAGGTCTGCGGCGAGGAGGTCAGCTACGACGACATCGCCAAGGGCTACGACATCGGCGGCGGGGAGATGGTGATCCTCACCGACGAGGATTTCGCCGAGCTGCCGTTGAGCACCTCCCACGCGATCGACGTGCTGGAGTTCGTCCCGGCCGAGCAGGTCGACCCGATCCTCTACAACAAGGCGTACTTCCTGGAGCCGGAGGGCACCGCAACTAAGCCGTACCTGCTGCTGCGCGACGCGCTGACCGACTCGGAACGGGTGGCCATCGTCAAGGTGGCGCTGCGCCAGCGGGAGCAGTTGGCCACCCTGCGGGTCCGCGAGGGCGTGCTGCTGCTGAACACCATGCTCTGGCCCGACGAGATCCGTAAGCCGGACTTCGGCTTCCTCGGCGAGGACCTGAAGGTCCGGCCGCCCGAGCTGGCCATGGCCACCTCGCTGATCGACTCGATGGCCGGCGACTTCCAGCCGGACGAGTTCACCGACGACTACCGGGCGGCGTTGCAGGAGGTCATCGACGCGAAGGTGGAGGGACGCGAGGTGGTCCAGCCGGAGGAGGTCGAGGAGGCCCCGGCCGCCGCCGTCGACCTGATGGCGGCGCTCAAGGCCTCCGTCGAGCGGGCTCGCGCGGCCCGCGGGGAAGGTGGTGCGGCGGCGGGCGGCGGGGCGGGTGAGCCGACCCCGATCACCGCTGCGCGCTCCGCCCAGAAGAAGGCCGCCGCGACCGCGAAGAAGGCCCCGGCGAAGAAGGCCACCGAGAAGGCCGCCGCGGCGAAGAAGACGACCGCCAAGAAGGCCCAGGCGGGCAAGAAGACCGCCGAAAAGAAGGCGACGAAGGCCACGAAGGCACCCGCGAAGAAGGCGACCCCCCGCAAGACTGCCTGACCACTCCCGACAGATGCCGCAATTCACGCCGGCACGCGTACGCCTCGGCCACCTGGAGCCGACGATTTCGCGCGCGTTAACACTCCAGTAGGCGCGAATCTCCAGCCTTCAGGCCATTGACCAGGAATTTTGTGAATCTTAGGCTGCCCCGGCATCCCCATGGAGAGGATTCACATGACACTCCCCCGCCTGCGTGGTGCCGCCCTCGCCACGGCCACCCTGGTGGTCGCCGGCTCACTGGTGGCGCCGAACGCGGCCAGCGCAGCACCCGGTAACCCCGGCGCTCCCCGCTTCTCGCCCGGCGCTCCGAGCATCGGCGACCCGTACTTCCCCGACCAGGGCAACGGCGGGTACGACGTCCAGCACTACGACCTCAACTTCTCGTACGACCCGGCGACCCGGTTCATGGACGCCACCGCGACGATCACCGCGCTCGCCACCCAGGATCTCGACCAGTTCAACCTGGACTTCCGGGGGCCGGAGATCTCCTCGCTGACCGTGAACGGAAAGCAGAACGACTTCACCCGGGACGGCCAGGAGCTGATCGTCACCCCTCGGCCGAAGCCGAAGACCGGGCAGACGTTCACCGTGGTGGTGAAGTACGCCGGCGTACCCGGCCCGGTGACCGACCCGGACGGGTCGATCGAAGGCTGGATCCCGACCGATGACGGTGCCTTCGTCGTCGGGGAGCCGCAGGGCACGCCCGCCTGGCTGCCGAGCAACGACACGCCGACCGACAAGGCGACCTTCCGGTTCACCGCGAAGGTGCCGGAGGGCCTCACCGCCGTCGGCAACGGCCAGCTCCTCTCCCAGCAGACCCAGGACGGCTGGACCACGTTCGTCTGGGACAACACCGAGCCGATGGCGACGTACCTCTCGACGATCACCATCGGCAAGTTCGAGGTCACCGAGTCGGTCACGCCGAGCGGGATCCCGTCGTACGTGGCGATCGACCCGCGCCTGGTCGCCGGCTCGGCCAACGCGGTGTCGCAGATCCCGAAGATGATGGAGTTCTTCACCGAGAAGTTCGGGCCGTACCCGTTCGCCTCCACCGGGGCGATCATCGACTACGCCCCACAGGTGGGTTACGCCCTGGAGACCCAGACCAAGCCGATCTTCTCCAACACGGCCAGCGTCGGCACCATGGCCCACGAGATCGCCCACCAGTGGTACGGCAACAGCGTCTCGCCGGAGCGCTGGAAGGACATCTGGCTCAACGAGGGCTTCGCCACCTACGGCCAGTGGATGTACACCGAGTTCAACGGTGGGGCGACGGTCAACACCACGTTCAACAGCAGCAGCAACTACGGGCGCGCCGCCTCCTCGTCGTTCTGGCAGGTGCTCCTCGCTGACCCGGGTCCGATGGACATGTTCAGCAGCATCCCGTACAACCGGGGCGCGATGACCCTGCACGCGCTGCGCGGCAAGGTCGGCGAGGAGGCGTTCACCCGCATCCTTCGGCAGTGGGCGTCGATCCACCAGTACAGCCACGCCGCCACGGCCGACTTCATCTCGCTGGCCGAGCGGGAGTCCGGGCAGGATCTCACCGCCTTCTTCGACGTGTGGCTGTTCCAGAAGGGCAAGCCCACGTCCTGGTGACCGTCCTCACTGAGGGCAAAGCCAACGTTTTGACGAGGGCCGGCGACGGCTCCGACGCGGGGCCCGGAAGCATCTTCCGGGCCCCGCACCGGCATCTCAGGCGTCCCATCCTTCACACCGGTCACGATCGACCATCGGAAGTACGCCGACCACCAGGTACCGTGTGTCGGCGACGGCGTCCGTTGGCCCGGACGCACCCACCCACCTCTCAACAGGGAGTCGAGGACGTGAGCGAGCACGCGGGCGGACAGGAGACCAAGGCACGGCGACGACTGGCCGAACAGTTGGCGGAGCAGAAGGCCGCCGAGGCCAAGCGCCGCCGGCAGGCCTGGGCCGGCGCGTTCGCCGGAATCGCCGTGGTCGCGGTGCTGATCACCGTGTTCGTGATGGTCGGCCAGCGCGGCGACGACCCCCTCGAGTCGGCCGCCGGCACGCCGTCGACCACCGAGGAGGCCTCGCCGGAGGCCCCGGAACAAGCACCGCCGCCCGCCCCGCAGCTGCCCGAGGGCGCGGACCCGGCGCTCGGCACCAAGCCGACCGTGACCGCTGGCGAGGGCGAGCTGACCAAGCTCACCGTCACCCCGCTGATCGAGGGCACCGGGCCGAAGGTCGAGACCGGCCAGGCGATCACCACCAACTACGTCGGTGTGTTCTTCGAGAACGGTGAGGAGTTCGACTCCTCCTGGGGCCGGGGCCAGCCGGCCACCTTCCCGATCGGCGTCGGGCAGGTCATCGAGGGCTGGGACAAGGGCCTGGTCGGGGTGACCGTGGGCAGCCGGGTGCAGCTCGACATCCCGGCCGAGCAGGCGTACGGCGATGGCGCCGGTGGCCGTCCAGGTGGCCCGCTGCGCTTCGTGGTGGACATCCTCGCCGCGCAGTAACGCCCGACCGGAGTGAATGCGGAGGTATCTGTGACGGCGCTGAACGACGCGGGGCGAACCGCCCGGCTGATGTGGATGCACTACGAGCCCGTCCACGCCGTCACGTACTTCCATCCGCGGGCCCAGGCCGCCTACCAGGCGGCCGGGCTGCGCGGCTACTGGCGGGGCTACTTCGCCGGTCGGGCCGCCCCGCTCGGGCCGACCGGCGCCGCCCCCGTGGTCGCCGCCTTCTACAACTTCGCCCCGCACATGGTGACCCGCGCCCTGCCCGCGGTGTGGCAGCTGGCCACCCCCGAGGAGGCCCTCCGGTCCCGGCTCACCGGGGCGGTGCAGGCGCTCGCCGAGCTGACCTACGAGCTGCCCGAGCGGCACCTGGCGGAGAGCACCGAGCTGCTGGAGGCCGCCGCCGACACGGTCGAGACCGCCGGCCGGGTCCTCGGGGCGGCCAACGCCGCCCTGCCGCGCGGCGAGTACCCGCTGGCCCGGCTCTGGCAGGCCGCCACCACGCTGCGCGAGCACCGCGGGGACGGGCACGTGGCGGCGCTGGTCACCGCCGACCTCGACCCGGTGGAGACGCTGGCCTGGCGGGTCGCGGTCGACATGCCACCGCAGAACCTGGTCGGCCGGGGCTGGTCGGAGCAGGACTGGGCGCAGGCACGCGAACGGCTGGCCGCCCGGGGCTGGCTGAGCGCCGACGGCGAGCCGACCGAGCGTGGCCGGGCCGGTTTTCGGGCCGTCGAGGACGCCACCGACCACGCCGCCGCCCGGCCCTGGCGGGCGCTGGGCGCGCAGCGTACGGAGCGGCTGCGCGAGCTGCTCGAACCGATCGCCCGGGCCGGGCACACGGTGATCCCGGCGGACAGCCCGATCGGCCTGCCCGTACTGCCGGGCTGAGCGGGACACCGTTCGGTCGGGCAGGATGGTGCCGTGGTGGATGCGGTGGTCTTCGACCTCGATGGCGTGATCGTGGACTCCGAGCCGGTCTGGGAGGAGGTCCGCCGGGCGTACGTGGCGACGCACGGCGGCACCTGGCGGGCGGACACCCAGCGCCGGTTGATGGGGATGAGCACCGGCGAGTGGGCCCACTATCTCAGCGACGAGTTGGGCGTGCAGCGCACCGCCGAGCAGGTCGCCGCCGAGGTGGTCGAGGAGATGACCCGGCGCTACACGGCCCATGTACCGCTGATCGACGGTGCGGACGAGGTGGTACGCCGGCTGGCCGAGCGGTGGCCGTTGGGGCTGGCCAGCTCGTCGCCGACCCGGCTGATCGCGGCGGCGCTGGCCGCCACCGGCCTGACCGACGCGTTCCGCACCACGCTGTCGACCGAGGAGACCGAACGCGGCAAGCCAGCGCCCGACGTGTACCTGACCGTGGCGCGGCACCTGGGCGTCGACCCGGCCCGCTGCGTGGCGGTGGAGGACTCGTCCAACGGGGTCCGGTCGGCGGTCGCCGCCGGGATGACCGTGGTGGCCGTGCCGCACGGGTCGTACCCGCTCGACCCGGACGCGGAGCGGCTGGCGGCGACGGCACTGGGCTCGATCGGCGAGCTGACCCCGGAGGTCGTGGACCGGCTCGGCTGAACCGCCACAGACCCGGTCCCCGCCCGCCTACGGTCGGTGACATGAAGGCAGTGGTGTACGAGGACACCGGTGACCCCTCGGTGCTCCAGCTGGTCGACCGGCCGGTGCCGGAACCCGGTCGGGGTGAGGTGCTGGTGCGCATCGCGTACTCCGGGGTGAACCCGACGGACTGGAAGTCCCGCCGACAGGGGTCGCTGCCGGCGGGCTGGCAGACGCCCGGGCAGGACGGCGCCGGGGTGGTCGAGGCGGTCGGCGAGGGCGTCGACCAGGATCTGATCGGCGAGCGGGTGTGGCTCTGGGAGGCGGCCTGGCAGCGACCGTGGGGCACCGCCGCCGAGTACGCGGTGGTGCCGGTCCGCCAAGCGGTACGCCTCGGTGACGCCTCGTTCGAGCTGGGTGCCTGTCTGGGCATCCCGTTCCTGACCGCGCACCGCTGTCTGACCGCCGGGGAGTACCTGCCGGACGGGCTGCGCGCGGGTGCGTTGAGCGATCACACGGTGCTGGTGCAGGGCGGGGCGGGTGCGGTGGGCAACGCGGCGATCCAGCTCGCGGCGTGGGCCGACGCCTGCGTGATCGCCACGGTGAGCAGCCCGGAGAAGGCGCAGCTGGCCGCGGCGGCCGGCGCCTCCATAGTGATCAACTATCGGGAGCAGGACGTGGTCGAGGAGGTCCACAAGGTCGCGCCCGACGGGGTGCACGCGATCGTGGAGGTCTCCGCCGCCCGCAACGCCGCAACCGACGTGCGGCTGCTGCACCGGGGTGGGGTGGTCTGCGTGTACGCCAACGACGGTGGCGACGAGGTGACGCTGCCGATCCGTCCGCTGATGGCGGAGAACGCCCGCTGGCAGTTCGTGCTGGTGTACACGATGCCGAAGGCGGCCAAGGCGCAGGCGGTGGTGGACGTCGCGGCGGCCGCCGGCCAGGGCGGGATCCGGGTGGGCGAGGAGGCCGGCCTGCCGCTGCACCACTACCCGCTGTCGGCGACGGCCGCCGCACACCAGGCGGTGGAGGATTCCGTGGTCGGCAAGGTGCTGATCAGCGCCAGCGAATGATGCTCTGACCTGGGCAAATTTCCCATCAGCGGGACAGAGGCGAACAACTTTCGCAATACTGACAGTGCGGGTCGCCCCGCAAGGAACGGGCGGCCCCGGCGCGGTGCGAACGCCGGGGCCGCCCACCGGAGAGAGGGTCTGGAGAAGGCCCCCTATTCCTAACGGCGATGATGCGCCGGATTTCGTTACGGCGTGGCCAGTTCCCGCACATCAAGGTCGCCGTCGGCGTACCGGGAACGCACCACCTTCTTGTCGAACTTGCCGACGCTGGTCTTCGGCACCACGTCGACGAACGCCCACCGCTCCGGCAACTGCCAGCGGGCCACCGACCCGGCCAGGAACTCCCGCAGCTCCTCCGGGGTGGCCGAGGCCCCCTCGCGCAGCACCACGGTGGCCAGCGGCCGTTCGTCCCAGCGCTGGTCCGGTACGCCCACCACGCACGCCTCCAGCACCGCCGGGTGAGCCATCAGCGCGTTCTCCAGCTCCACCGAGGAGATCCACTCGCCGCCGGACTTGATCACGTCCTTGGCCCGGTCGGTGAGGGTGATGTACCCGTCCGCCGACAGGGTGCCCACGTCACCGGTGCGCAGCCAGCCGTCGCGGAACTTCTCCGGATCCGGGGCGTCGTCGCCGACGTACCGGGCGGTGACCCACGGGCCGCGGACCTCCAGCTCGCCGACGGACGTGCCGTCGGCGGGCAGCGGATCCCCCGCCGGGCCCACGATCCTGGCCTGCACACCGGCCGGCACCCGGCCCTGCGTGTACCGGTAGCGCCAGGCGTCCTCGCCGGTCGCGCCGGCCGGCGGCCGGGCCACCGAGCCCAACGGCGACATCTCGGTCATCCCCCAGGCGTGGATGACGTCGACGCCGTGCCGCTCGTCGAACGCGTGCATCAACGCCGGCGGGCAGGCCGAACCGCCGACGATCACCTCCGTCAGCGACGAGGTGTCCACGTCGTGGCTGTCCAGGTACGCCAGCAGATCGGTCCAGATGGTCGGCACCGCGCCGGCCAGGGTCGGCCGCTCGGCGGCGATCATCTCGGCGATCGGGGCGGCCTGGAGGAAGCGGTCCGGCATCACCAGCGACGCACCGGAGAGGAACCCCGCGAACGGCAGCCCCCACGACATCGCGTGGAACATCGGCACGATGACCAGCTCGCGGTCGGTCGGGCCGAGCCCGAAGCCCTCCGGCATGCAGATCTGCAACGAGTGCAGGTACATCGAGCGGTGCGAGTAGGCCACCCCCTTGGGATTGCCGGTGGTGCCGGAGGTGTAGCAGAGGGCGGCGGCGTCCCGCTCGTCCACCTCGGGCCAGTCGTACACCTCGGGCCGGTCGGCCAGCAGCGCGTCCCAGTGGTGTACGGCGATCCGGTCGCCGGCCGCGGCCACCAGCGGCGCGGGATCGCCGCCGCCGACCACCACCACGTGCCGCACGCTCGTCATGCCCCCGATGGACTTGGCCAGCAGCGGGATCAGCGTCGAGTCGACCAGCACCACCCGGTCCTCGGCATGGTTGGCGATGTAGCTGACCTGGTCGGGGAAGAGCCGGATGTTCAGGGTGTGCAGCACCGCGCCCATGCTGGGCACGGCGAAGTACGCCACCAGGTGCTCGGTGTTGTTCCACATGAAGGTGGCGACCCGCTCGTCCCCGGTCACGCCGCACTCGGCGCGCAGGGCGTGGGCGAGTCGGGCGGCGGTCCGCCCGATCTCGGCGTACGTGCTGCGGCGCGGCTCGGCGCCGGTCCACGTCACCACCTCGGCCGCGCCGTGCACGGTGGCGCCGTGTTCGAGGATCCGGGAAACCTGAAGCGGGGCGTCCATCATCGTGCTACGCATGGGTAACAAGCTAGTGTCGCCGGTCACACGTTGGGAACCCCCGTAAGTTTGTCCGGGTGAGCATCTCCTGGGCAGATTCGTACGTCGGCCAGCTACGCGCGTTGGCCGGCGATCGGACGCTGATGTTCGTCGGCGCCCGCGCCGTGGTACGCGACAGTTCGGCGCGGATCCTGTTGATTCGCCGCTCGGACAACGGGCAGTGGGCGATGCCCGCCGGGGCGATGGAGCTGGGCGAGTCGATCGCCGACTGCGCCGTTCGGGAAGTACGCGAGGAGACCGGGCTGCGCGCCCTGCGGGTGAGCGCCTTCGCGCTCTACACCGGAGCCGACCGCACCCACACCAACATGTACGGCCACACGTACCAGATCTTCACCACGGCGTTCCGGGTCGAGGAGTGGGACGGCCAGTTGGCCCGGGTCACCGACGAGACCACCGACGCCGGTTTCTACCACCGCGAGGCGATGCCGCACCCGCTCTCGGCCAGCGTCCTTGAGACCCTCGCCGACCTGGACGTCTTCGAGCAGACGAACCGCCTGATCCTCAAGTGACCCTGGTCGCGGCGCCGGCCGGGCCCGCCAGGCATGAGGTCAGAGCATGGTCTGGGACTGCGCCTGCATCTCGGCGGCGGCCTCCTCCTCCGACCCGCGATCCAGCGGCTTGCCACCGGGGGCCGGGCCCTTGCCGCCGAGGCCGTCGGTACCGCCGGTCGCACCCTGTGGGCCGGCGCCACGCAGCTTCTCGTTCGGCAGGGCGATGGTGACCAGCACCGCCACGATCGCGATCAGCCCGGTGGTCAGGAACACCAGGTGCAGCGATTCGACGAACGCCATCTGGACGGCCGCGCGTACCGGGGCCGGCAGGGCCAGGATGGTCGCCGGTTCGTTGACCGAGATGCCCGTACCCTTGCCGGCCACCGCGGCCTGCTGCTCGGGCGCCAGCTGGGCGATCGCACCGGGCAGCCGGGCACCCAGCTCGTGATCGAGCCGGGACGTGAGCACCGCGCCGAGGATGGCCACCCCGAAGGATCCACCGAGCGACCGGAAGAAGGTCGCCGAGGAGGTACCGGCGCCCAGGTCGCGTACTGAGACGGCGTTCTGCACGGCGAGGATCAGCGACTGCATGCACAGCCCGAGCCCCACGCCGATCACCACCATGAAGCCGAACGCCCCCCAGAGCGAGGTGTTCACCTCCAGTCGGGTGAACAGCAGCATCCCGACCAGCAGCACCGCCGAACCGACCACCGGGAACCACTTGTACCGACCGATCCGGCTCATCGCCCGGCCGGTGAGCACCGAGGTGACGATGATGCCGGCCATCATCGGCAGCATCAGCAGACCGCTGCGGGTCGGGGAGGCGCCCTTGACGATCTGCAGGTAGAGCGGGATGAAGATGATCGACCCGAACATCACCAGGCCGAGCACGAACCCGGCACTGTTGGCCAGGGCGAAGGTGGCGCTGCGGAACAGCCGCAGCGGCAGGATCGGCTCGGAGACCCGAGTCTCCTGGAGCACAAAGAGCACCCCCAGCACGGCCCCGGCGACGAACAGCCCGATGATCACTCCGGAACCCCAGGGGTAGGTGCTGCCACCCCAGCTCAGCGCGAGCAGCAGGCAGCTCACCCCGGCCACCAGCAGCAGCGCGCCGAGCCAGTCGATCGCGTGCTTGCGGCGGGTGAACGGCACCAGCCGCATCACCCGCGAGCAGACCACGATGGCCAGGATCGCCAACGGCACGTTGATGTAGAAGATCCAGCGCCAGTTCGTCTCGGCGAAGTAGCCACCGACCAGCGGACCGGCCACCGAGGCGATCCCGAACACCGCACCGAAGAGACCCTGGTACCGGCCGCGATCGCGGGGCGAGACCACGTCCGAGATGATGGTGAAGGCCAGGGTGATCAGACCGCCCGCGCCGAGACCCTGCACGCCACGGGTGATGATCAACTGGGTCATGTCCTGCGACAGCCCGGCCAACAGCGAGCCGAGCAGGAACGTCCCGATGGAGAAGAGGAACACCGGCCGGCGTCCGTACAGGTCGGCCATCTTGCCGTAGAGCGGGGTCGAGGCGGTCGAGGCGAGCAGGTACGCCGTGACCACCCACGAGTAATGGTTGATGCCGCCCAGTTCACCGACGATGGTCGGCAGCGCGGTCCCGACGATGGTCTGGTCGAGTGCGGCCAGCAGCATGCCGGTCATCAGACCGAACATCAGCAGGCGGATCTGGCCCTTGTTCAGTACCGGCGTCGCGTGGCCTTCCCTCGTCATCCCGCCTGCTTTCCCTGACCACGGGAAACATGCCCGTCCCGGCCGGGCCGGGTACGCGCCGTTGTGGTCGGCCGACGCCGTACCGGGGTGATGGTCCGCAACCGGCGTCGCCGTCCCATTGGCCGGTGGCCGCTGCTCGCCCGGCAGGTTTGACCCTGCCGGCCCCCGGGGATCCGCCGGCATGGCACGAGCAGCAGCGGAACAACTCCGGCTCGCCGACGTCGTGCAGAGTTGGCTCGGGCGCCCGGTCCTGGTGATCGGCGACGCCATGCTCGACGAGTGGCGGTTCGCCGACTCCGACCGGCTGTGCCGAGAGGCCCCGGCCCCGGTCCTCACCCTGCGACGCCGCATCTCCGCGGCTGGTGGCGCGGCCAACACTGCGGTCAACATCGCCGCGCTGGGCGGCCGGTCGGTGCTGGTGGCACCCGTCGGAGCGGACGTCGCCGGCGACGAGTTGCACGACTGTCTGGACCGGGCGGGCGTCTGGGACCGCACGGTCAGCCAGCCGGGCCGCCCCACCCCGGTCAAGCGGCGGATGCTCGCCGGCGACCAGATCCTGCTCCGCGAGGACTCCGGCGACCCGGACGACCCTCTCAGCGACGAGGGTGTGGACCGGCTGCTCACCGCCCTCGACTGCGCGACCGAGGAGTTGCGGGCCGCTGCCGGCGGCGCAGCTCCGACCCTGGTGGTCTGCGACTACGGCCTGGGTGCCCTGCCCGCGCCGGTACGCGCCTGGCTGGTCGCGAAGCGGGACCGGTACGCCACGGTCGCGTTGGACGCGCACGACCTCGCCGACTGGCGCGGCCTCGCCCCGACCGTGGTGACCCCGAGCTTCGCCGAGGCGACCCGGCTGCTCGCCCGCGCCGGCACCGCCGCGCTGACCGCCGGTCCGCCGGCTCCCGGCGGCGCGAAGGCTCCCGGCGCTGCGACGGCTGCCGGTGGCCGCGAGCTGCACCTGGAGCATCCCGAGATGGACGGGGCCGACGGGCCCTCCGAGTTGACCGTGGGCACCGCGCCGGGCGGGGCCGGGCTGCGGCGTACCGACGGGCCGACCGGTGAGCCCACCCCGGGCGAGGGCCGGGTGGCGATGACCCACGACGGGCTCAGCGTGACCGGCACCGGCGTGACCGTGAACGCCGACGCCGGCGCCGGCGTGGACCGGGCCGTCCTGGCCGAGTCTCGGCTGGCCGAGCTGCGCGCGCACACCGGCGCGGACGTGGTCGCGGTGACCCTGGACACCGACGGCGCGGTGGTCGGCGGCGCCGACGGGCAACCTCGACGCAGTCACAGCACGCCCGTCCCGGCCAGCCAGGCCGTCGGCGCCGGTGATGCGTATCTGGCGGCCATGACGCTCGCGCTGGCCGCCGACGCACCGCTGTCGACCGCCGCTCAGCTGGCTCAGCTCGCCGCGACGAGCACCGTCACCGGCACCGGCACCTGCGTGTGCCGCCGGGACGACCTGTTGGCCGCGCTGGGCCGGCCGGGGCCCGGCAGCGACCGCCAGCCGGTGCACGTCGGCAGCGAGGGCCTCGGCGTGATCATCGCCGAGCACCGCCGCGCCGGCCGTTCCGTCGTCTTCACCAACGGCTGCTTCGACGTGCTGCACC
>NZ_JBFBAO010000187.1:0-13297 GCF_040682255.1 Micromonospora sp. NPDC051296
GGCGTACCCGTCGAGGTGCTCGACACCGTCCTGCCGGTAGGTGCGGACCCCGCCGCCCACCTCGACGATGACCGCCTCGTGTCCGGCGGCGGAAATGGTCCACTGTGCCCCTGACAGGGGACGCGGCTCGCGGCTGTCCATGTCGCCAGACCCTAGCCCTCAGGACCGCGGCTCGCTCGGCGCGGTCGGCGGCCGGTAGCGCAATAGCGCCGGGAACGCCACCGCGAGCAGCGCCGCGAGCGCCGCCGCCGCCAGGCCACCGCCGACCCAGGCCACCCCGCTGCCGAAGCCGGCCGCCATGGCACCGGCCCGCAGGTCGCCCAGGCGCGGTCCGCCGGCCACCACGACGAGGTTGACTCCCTGGAGCCGCCCGCGCATCCGGTCCGGCGCGTACACCAGCAGCATCGACTGCCGCACCACCGAACTGACCAGATCGGCCATCCCGGCCAGCACCAGCAGCACGATGACCAGCCAGAACTGCCGGGCGAGCCCGGCCACCGCCACCGCGACGCCCCATCCGACGACGGACAGCACCAGCACCAGACCCTGCCGGCGGACCCGGCCGATCCAGCCGGATACCAGCCCGGCGAGCAGGGAGCCGATCGCGATGGAGCTGTACAGCCAGCCGACCGCCGCACCGCCGCCGAACCGCTCCGCCGCCACCTCGGGGAACAGCGCCCGGGGGAAGGCGAACACCATCGCGATCAGGTCGATGCCGAAGGACAGCAGCAGCACCGGGCTGCCGGCCAGGTAGCGGAATCCGTCGACGATGCTGCGCAGCCCGGCCTGCCGGGGCGCGCCGTCCGGGTCCGGCTCGGGCGGCATGGCCGGCAGTCGCAGCGCCGCCCAGACCAGGGCGACGAGCAGCGTGGCGTCCAGGCCGTACGCGATCGGCAGCGCGATCCCGAGGTCCCAGATCGCCAGGATCAGACCGGCGGCCAGCGGCCCGAGGACCGACGTGGCCATCGCGGTGGTGAAGTTCAGCGTGGTGGCCGCGGGCACCAGATCGTTCGGGACCAGCCGGGCGACGAGCGCGTTACGGGCCGGGCCGGCGACCGCGAACGAGACCGAACTCAACGCCACCAGCGCGAGCAGCAACAGCGGGCTGCCGACACCCAGCAGGGCCTGCACCAGCAAACCCACCACGGAGACCCAGAGCAGCGCCGAGCCGCCCAGCAGCACCAGGCGCCGGTCCAGGACGTCGGCCACCGCGCCGCCCCACAACCCGAAGAGCAGCAGCGGCACGAAGGCGGCAACGCCGAGCAGCCCCACCCAGAACGAGTCCTGGGTCAGCGCGTACATCTCCACCGGTACGGCGACCGCGGTGAACTGGAACCCGAACATCGCGATCGCGTTGCCGAGCCACAGCCGCCGGTACGCCGGCACTCGCAACGGACGCAGGTCGATCGCCCAGCGGCGCTGCTCGCGCGGCCGGCTGGTTTCGGTAGCGGTCACGGGGCCAGCCGCTCCACGACCCAGCCACCCTCGGTACGGCGGAACCGCAGCCGGTCGTGCAACCGGCTGGCCCGGCCCTGCCAGAACTCGACCGACTCGGGCCGTACCCGCAGTCCGCCCCAGTGCGGCGGAGCGGGGATCGGCGCCTCGTCGGCGAACCGCTGCACCGCCGCCTGGTACGCGTCCTCCAGCGCGGCCCGGTCCGGCAGCACCGACGACTGGGTGCTCGCCCACGCCCCCAGTTGGGAGCCGCGCGGCCGGCTGGCGAAGTACGCCTCGGTCTCCGCCCGCCCGACCCGCTCCACCGGGCCGGCGACGATCACCTGCCGCTGCATCGGGAACCAGGGGAACACCAGGCTGGCGTACGGGTTGGCGACCGCCTCGACGCCCTTGCGGGAGTGGTAGTTGGTGAAGAAGACGAAGCCCTCCGGGTCGTACCCCTTGAGCAGCACGGTCCGGGCGCTCGGCCGCCCGGCGGCGTCGGCGGTGCCCACCACCATGGCGTTCGGCTCGGCCAGCCCGGCGGCCACCGCCTCGGCGAACCAGCGATCGAACTGGGTATGCCAGTCACCCGCGAGGTCGGCCTCGGTCAGGCCGGATTCGGCGGCGTACTCGTGCCGCATCCCCGCTGGTGGCGGTGTGTCCCCCGTCACGTTCCCTCCCCTGTCCGTCGGGCCGATCCGCGCCCGACCAGCCTGTACAGCCCAGTCTGGCCGAACGGCTGGCGGCCTGCGCGGCCGGGGATGTCGTGTGCAGCACATCGACAGTGGGTCGCGCACCCGCTTACCAGCAGGCAAGATGTCACGAACACATCCCTGAGGGTCGCCTAAGGCGCTCACCCGGCCGGGGCCGGGACACCGAGCCCGGGCGGGCGCACCGACCACACGCCAGGAGTAGTGAGATGGCCGATTTCAAACCCGGACTTGAGGGCGTCGTAGCCTTCGAAACCGAGATCGCCGAGCCCGACCGCGAGGGCGGTGCGCTGCGCTATCGCGGGGTCGACATCGAGGACCTGATCGGCCAGGTCTCCTTCGGCAATGTCTGGGCCCTGCTGGTCGACGGCCGGTTCGGCCCGGGCCTGCCGCCGGCCGAGCCGTTCCCGGTGCCCGTGCACTCCGGCGACATCCGGGTCGACGTCCAGTCCGCCGTCGCCATGCTCGCCCCGTACTGGGGGCTGCACCAGCTGCTGGACATCTCCGACGAGCAGGCCCGCGAGGACCTCGCCCGGGTATCGGTCACCGCGCTGTCCTTCGTCGCCCAGTCCGCCCGGGGCCTCGGCCTGCCGGCGGTGCCGCAGAAGGAGATCGACAAGGCCTCGACGGTGGTCGAGCGCTTCATGAAGCGGTGGCGCGGCGAGCCCGACCCGCGGCACGTCAAGGCCGTCGACGCGTACTTCATCTCGGCCGCCGAGCACGGCCTGAACGCCTCCACCTTCACCGCCCGGATCGTCGCCTCCACCGGCGCGGACGCCGCCGCCTGCATCTCCTCCGGCATCGGCGCGCTCTCCGGCCCGCTGCACGGTGGTGCGCCGTCGCGGGTGCTGAGCATGCTGGAGTCGGTCGAGCGCAGCGGTGACGCGGACAGCTACGTCAAGGGCGTGCTCGACCGCGGCGAGCGGCTGATGGGCTTCGGTCACCGGGTGTACCGGGCCGAGGACCCGCGTGCCCGGGTGCTCCGCCGCACCGCCAAGGAGCTGGGCGCGCCCCGCTTCGAGGTCGCCGAGGCGCTGGAGAAGGCCGCCCTCGCCGAGTTGCAGGCCCGCCGGCCGGACCGGGTGCTCGCCACCAACGTCGAGTTCTGGTCCGCCGTGGTGCTCGACTTCGCCGAGGTGCCGGCGCACATGTTCACCTCCATGTTCACCTGCGCCCGCATGGGCGGTTGGAGCGCGCACATCCTGGAGCAGAAGAAGCTCCAGCGGCTGGTCCGCCCCTCGGCCCGCTACGTCGGCCCGAGCCCGCGCAAGCCGCACGAGGTGGACGGCTGGGACGCCGTCCCGCACGGCGTCTGAGGTGTAAGGAAGGGGCCCTTCTTACCGTTTCCGGTAGAGGAAGGGCCCCTTCTTAACGCCCGGCCCCGGCTCGCTTCACGCCCAGCCCCGGCTCGGCGGCGCGGAGGTGTGGGCGACGCCACCGGCTGTGGCGGACGCCTCACGGTTGGGGCTGGGACCAGCGCCCGGACCGCGGCGACGGGTGCGAGGATGAAGGCCGGCAGCGCTGCCGGAAGGGCTTGGACCCGGCTCCGCCGTGCGCCCGCACGCGCCCGCCGTCGGTCCGCGCTCATCTGCTCACCCGCGCCCGACCCATGCGGAAGGATCTTGAAAACCGTGGCTGACGCACCGACCATCCGGATTCCCGACGAGATCAAGCCCGCCGACGGCCGCTTCGGCTGCGGGCCGTCCAAGGTCCGTCCGGCCGCGGTATCCGCGCTCGCCGAGGTGGCGACCAGCTACCTGGGCACCTCCCACCGGCAGAAGACCGTCCGCGACCAGGTGGCCCGGCTGCGCTCCGGCATTGCCGAGTTCTTCTCCATCCCCGAGGGCTACGAGGTGATCATCGGCAACGGTGGCACCACCGCATTCTGGGAGGTGGCCACGTTCGGCCTGGTCCGCGACCGGGCCCAGTTCGCCAGCTTCGGCGAGTTCGGCGCCAAGTTCGCCAAGTCCGTCAAGGACGCGCCGTTCCTGGGTGAGCCGACGATCCGCAAGTCGGACGCGGGCAGCGCGCCGGCCCTGGCCGCCGAGGCCGGCGTGGACGTCTACGCCACCCCGCACAACGAGACCTCGACCGGCGTGGCGGTGCCGATCAGCCGGGTGGCCGGTGCCGACCCGGGCTCGCTGCTGCTGGTCGACGCCACCTCCGGTGCCGGCGGGCTGGAGGTCAACGTCGGCGAGACCGACGTTTACTACTTCGCCCCGCAGAAGTGCTTCGGCTCCGACGGCGGGCTCTGGCTGGCCCTGATGTCGCCGGCCGCGCTGGAGCGGGCCGCCGAGATCAAGGCGTCCGGTCGGTACATCCCGGCCTTCCTCGACCTGGTCACCGCGATCGACAACTCGCGGCTGGAGCAGACGTACAACACCCCGGCGCTGGCCACCATCTTCCTCGCCGCCGAGCAGACCGACTGGATGAATTCGCAGGGCGGGCTGGCCTGGGCGGCCAAGCGCACGGCCGAGAGCGCCGGAATCGTGTACGGCTGGGCTGAGCGCTCGTCCGTCGCCACCCCGTTCGTCACCGATCCGGCGCTGCGCTCCAACGTGGTCGCCACCATCGACTTCGCCGACGGGGTGGACGCCACCGCGATCGCCAAGGCGCTGCGCGCCAACGGCATCGTGGACACCGAGCCGTACCGCAAGCTGGGCCGCAACCAGCTGCGGGTCGCGCTGTTCCCGGCCGTCGAGCCCGCCGATGTGGAGGCGCTGACCGCGTCCATCGACTACGTCGTCGAGCGGCTCTGAACGGTCCTGCCGTAGCGCCATTGGCCCGGTCGACCCAGCGGGGTCGCCGGGCCCGCGGCGTACTGCGATCAACGCCACTGTCGGGCTTCCACGACTGACCCGCCGCACAGCGCGTACCAGCGGCGAATTAGGCTGCTCAGCTCGACTTGCCCGGGCGTGGCGTCTCCCACCTGGCCCCGGATGGGCGTACCGTGGTGCCCAACGCCTCGGGTGGCCGGCTCGTGGCGTACGGCCAGCGAAGCGGGACGGAGGCAACGCGATGCGCCCAGTACGCTTCGTCGCCCTCTCCGAGGACGGCCAGGCCCTGGTGCTCGCCGACGAGGTCGGGCGGCTGCTCGCCCTGCCCATCGACGAGCGTATCGCCGGAGCGATGCACGCCGAGCCGGGTGCACCCGCGCTCGCGGTGGCACCGACCACTGCCGACCCGGTGCCGTCACTGTCCCCTCGGGACATCCAGGCCCGAATCCGTTCCGGCGAGTCCGCCGAGGACGTCGCCCGGATCGCCGGGGTTCCGGTCGACCGGGTGCTCCGCTACGCGGGGCCGGTGCTCCAGGAGCGGGCGATGCTCGCCCAGCACGCCCGGCGTACCCGACTCAAGGGTGCCGAGAAGCCGACGCCCCTCGCCGAGGTGGTAAACGGCCGGCTCGCGCAGCACGGGATCGACACCGAGAAGATCTCCTGGGACGCGTGGCGCCGCGACGACGGCACCTGGCGGATCGTCGCCACCTGGCCGTCCGGCAAGGCCACCGCGCAGGCGGTCTGGGATCTGGACAAGACCCGCCAGTCGGTGGCCCCGCACGACGACATGGCGCAGTATCTCTGCGCCGAGCGCCCGACGCCGATCCTCGGCCAGGAGCCGGCACCGGAACGGGGCGGCCACGCGCTGCCCGGTCCGTCGCGCGGCGAGCCGAGCCGGGGTGGGCACGGCCTGCCCGCCCCCGCCGAGCCGGGCCGGTCGGGTCGTGACCCGATCCGGGCCGGCCGCGACGCCCTCCTCGCCTCGCTCGACCGCCCGCTCGGCTCGACCTCGGGCCGTGGTCTCGAGCCCCGCTCGCCGGCCGCGCTGGCCGGTGGGCAGGACGCACCCCGGCAGCGGCCGGTCAGCGGCGGCGCGGCGGCGCTGCTCGGCGGTGGCCAGGGCTCGGCGTTCGACGACGATTCGGACGCGCCGAAGGAGGTGCCGGCCGTGCCGTCGCTGGCGGTGCTGCGGCCCCGCCGCACGACCACGCCGGCCGGCGGCGCCACCGAGTCGACCGACGCCAGCGGCAAGCCGCGCAAGCGCCTGCCCAGCTGGGACGACGTCCTGTTCGGCAGCGGCCCCGCCGCCCGCGAGTCCTCCTGACCGAGCGCTAGAGCAGCCAAGCGGCGAGCCGGTGGTGGGCCGGGCGGGGGCCGGGCTCGCTGTGGGTGAGCACCAGTTCCTCGGCCGGCCACTCCGGGCCCTCGTAATCGGTCAGGGCGGCGAGGTCGGCGTCGATGTCGGCCAGTGGTAGCCGGTCGCCGGGGCGGGCGATCGTCAGGTGCGGGCGGAACGGCTTCTCGTCGTACGGCAGGCGGGCGTGCCGCAGCCGGGAACGGATCAGCCGGCTCAGCACCCGGAGCGCCTCGACGTCACCGCGTACGCCGACCCAGAGCACGGTGAACTGGCCCCGCCCGAACCGCCCGCCTCCGGCCAGCCGCAGCCGGGGCGCGGCGGTGCGACCGTCGCGCGACCACTCGGCGGCCAGTCCGAGCGCGCTCTCCACCTCGACCAGCCGCCCCGCATCGACGTCCCCGAGGAAGCTGAGGGTCAGGTGGGCCCGCGCCGGATCGGCCAGCCGGACGTTCGTCCCGGCGGCGCTGGCGGCGCCGATCCGGAGCCCGGCCACCCGGGCGGTCAGGTGCTCGATCGCCTCGGCCGGCGGGTGGATCGCGGTGAAGAGTCGCACCTAGCTAGGGGTGGCGCTCGCGCTGTCCGGGGCGGGTGGCCGGCAGCCGCAGACCGGCGGCGTCCAACACGCCCTCGACCCGGACCCGTTCGATCTCCCGGTCGACCCCGGTCAGCTCGGCCAGATGCTCGGTGATGCCCAGCGCCCGGCAGGCCAGTCGGAGCCGCTCGTCGTACGCGTCGAGCACGCTGCTGTGCCACACCACCGCCGGGCCCATGCCGCCGACCCGTTCCCGGCGCAGGCACCGCAGGTCGGCGGCGAGTTGCTCCAGGGGGCGCCGGTCGGCCCGGTCGAGGGCGTCGAGATCGACTCGGCTGGCGAGTTCGTCGGCGTCGACCGCCTGGTCCAGCCGGGCGATCAGGCGCCGTTCCCGCCGGCGTTCCCGCCACTCGGCGTATCCGCAGGTCAGCCGGTCGAGGACCTCGTCAGCACAGACCACGAGCGCGATCAGCACCGGCAGGAAGACCACGGCGGCCAGCGCCACGGCGAGCAGCAGCAAGCGTATGACCTCCACTCACCGAAGCTAAGCCGCTTCGGAGCGTCACGTAACCGATTTTCCCGCATCCGGTCGGGACCGTCTTCCGGCACGGCGGGGCGGCCCGCAGGCCGACCGCGCCGCCCGGCGTCCGCTCACACCTCGGTGACGTAGAAACGGGGCATCGGCAGGATCCGGAACCGCAGCCGGGCACCGGCCCGGCGCAGCTGCCAGGTCAACGCGAGCAGCGCGGTGGCCAGGGAGAGCAGGCCGCCGGCCCAGATGCTGACGCCGGCCCCGTAGGTCTCCGCGACCCAGCCGATCAGCGGCGCACCGACCGGGTTGGTACCCAGGAACACCAGCACCCACAGCGCCATCACCCGCCCCCGGAACGCGGCGTCGGTGCCGAGCTGAACCCGCTGGTTGGCCGCCTGGGCGAAGTAGACCATGAAGAAACCGGTCGGCAGCAGCAGGACCACGACCATCCAGTACGCGGGGGCGAAGCCGACAAGCGTGCCGAAAGCGGCACAGGCGATCGCGGCACCGAGCACGAGCCAGACCGAGGGGCGGCTGCGCCGCCCGGTCCCGGCCAGCGCACCGACCAGCGCGCCGACCGCGAGGGTCGTGCTGAACAGGCCGAACGAGGCCGCGCCGGTGTTGAACACGGTCTTGGCCAGCGCCGCCAGGGTGAGCTGGAAGTTGAACAGCGACATACCGATCACCGACATGACCACCATCGGCAGCAGCAGGTCGGGACGGCGGCCGACGTAGCGCAGCCCGTCCATCACGGTCGCGGCGGCCCGCTCGTCGCGCGGCGGCAGCGGCTCCCGGTGCAGCTCGGCCGGACGCATCTGGATCACCGTGACCAGGGGTCCGATCGAGCTGAGCGCGGTGACCAGGAAGACCGGCCCGACGTCGAAGGCGGCGATGGCCAGGCCGGCGACGGCCGGGCCGACGATCCGGGCCGAGTTGAACACGGCCGCGTTGAGCGAGAGCGCGTTGGGCAGCAGCCGCGTGCCGACCAGCTCGGAGACGAACGCCTGACGCACCGGGGTCTCCACCGCGTTGGCCACACCGAGCAGGGCGGCAAAGACGAAGACGTGCCAGAGCTGGACCAGGTCGGTGAGCACGAGCACGCTCATGGCCAGCGACAGCACGGTCCAGAACGCGTTGGCGACGAAGAGGAGCATCCGCTTGTCGTACCGGTCGGCGAGCCGACCGGAGATCAGCGTGAGCAGCAGGACGGGGGTGAACTGTAGGGCGACGACCACACCGAGCGCGGTGGCCGAATCGTTGGAAAGCTCGAGGACCAGCCAGTCCTGGGCGATGAACATCATCCAGACGCCGATCAGCTTGACCAGTTGCCCAGATGCGAAGAGCCGGTAGTTGCGAACCTGTAGGGACTGGAACATCGTGCTCAGGCGTGCCTGCACTCTTGGTGCGCCTCCTCGCGGTCGTACGCGTCATCAACGACGGACGGCGCGGCGCGGGGCACACCAAGTGTGCGGCGGCGTCAGGCGCGGGAGAGTCGCTGGAGAATCTCCGCGGCGTGGTGCAGGATCTCCCGATCGGTATCGCTCAGCTCGGCCAGCCGGTGGGCCAGCCACTCGTCCCGGACCCGCTCGAACTGGTCGAGCACGGCCCGGCCCCCCTCGGTCACCGCGAGGATGACCTGCCGGCGATCGGTCGGGTGAGGGCTGCGCTGCACCAGGCCGCGTTCCTCCAGCTTCGCGACGATCTTGGTCATCGTCGGTGGCTGCACCCGTTCGACGTCGGCGAGTTCCCGCGGCGTGAGCGCACCCCCCAGCCGGATGCTGGTGAGCGCGGACAACTGGGTGACCGTCAGGTCACCGACCGGCCGGGCCTGGCGGACCCGCCGGTTGAGCCGGGTGATCGCATCACGCAGCTGATGGGCCAGCTGCGCCGGTGGCATGCTCTGAGCCGTCACCGTCCGCTCCGTCACGATAGTTAGCCTAACTAATTAGCTGACCGAGCCGCAGCTGATATGACCATGCTCACCCGGAAACTCCCTGCTCCGGGCCGACGTCAGTAGAGCAACGACTCGATCGGACCGCGCAGGAAGTACACCACGAACAGCGCCGCTACCGCGTACAGCAGCGGGTGGATCTCGCGGGACTTGCCCTTGGCGAGCTTCATCACGACATAGACGATCAGGCCCGCGCCGATGCCGTTGGAGATGGAGAAGGTGAACGGCATGAGCACGATGGTGAGGAACGCCGGAACGGCGATCTCGTAGTCGGACCAGTCGATGGTCCGGACCGCGCTCATCATCAGGAAACCGACCACCACCAGCGCGATCGACGCCGCCTCGAACGGCACGATCACCACCAGCGGCGCCAGGAACATGGCCAGCAGGAACAGCACCCCGGTGACCAGGTTCGCCACCCCGGTGCGGGCGCCCTCCGCGACACCGGCGGCACTCTCGATGTACGCCGTGTTGCTGGAGACGCTGGCCGCACCACCGCTGGCCGCGGCGATCGAGTCGACCAGCAGGATCTCCTTGGCCCGGGGCGGGGTGCCCCGATCGTCGAGCATGCCGCCCTCCTGGCCGACGGCCACCATGGTGCCCATCGTGTCGAAGAAGTCGGTGATGAGCAGCGTGAAGATGAACATCAGCACGACCAGCCAGCCGGCCCGCCCCCACGAACCCAGCACGTTGAACCTGCCGAGCAGCGACAGGTCCGGCATCCGGAACGGGTCGCTCGGCAGTGTCGGGACGTTCAGCGACCAGCCCTTAGGGTTCGGCACCCCGTTGACCAGGGACGGGCCGACGTTGCCGAGCTGCTCCACCACCAACGCCAGCGCGGTGGCGGCGAGGATGCCGATCAGGATCGCGCCCTTGACCCGGCGTACCACCAGCACCAGGGTCAGCAGCAACCCCAGCACGAAGACCAGCGTCGGCCAGCTGGACAGCTTGCCGCCGATGCCGAGGCCGACCGGGACGGTCGTGTTCGCCACGTCCGGGAGCCGCCGGACGAAGCCGGCGTCGACCAGGCCGATGATGGTCAGGAACAGGCCGATGCCGACCCCGATCGCCGTTTTCATCTGGGTCGGCACCGAGCGGAACACCGCCGTACGCAGACCGGTCAGCACCAGCACCGCGATGATCACACCTTCGATCACCACCAGGCCCATCGCGTCCGCCCAGGTCATCTCCGGTGCAATCTCGTACGCCACCAGAGCGTTCACGCCGAGACCGGCGGCGACCGCCAGCGGGAACCGGCCGACCACGCCCATCAGGATGGTCATCAGGCCGGCGACCAGGGCGGTGGCCGCGGCGATGGCGGGGATCGGCAGGGTGTTGCCCGCACCGTCGACGGCCCGGCCGAGGATGAGCGGGTTGAGCACCACGATGTACGCCATCGTGAAGAACGTGGCCAGGCCACCGCGCAGCTCCCGGCTCATCGTCGAGCCACGGGCGGTGACCTCGAAGTACCGGTCGAAGCCGTTCCGCGGCCGGCCGGAATCGGGTGGTGTGCCGTTGTCGGGCGGCGCTACTGCCATCAGAGACCTCACAGCGGATCATCAGCTCGTCGCGCACGTCGTCGCAGATGACCGGCCGGCAGAAAGCGGCTCGCGTACCCTGGCCGGGTGCCGAAGCAGCAGCAACCGCGACCCGAGCCGCTCGACCCGCCGATGGTGCCGTTCGCGCTCGCCGGGATGGCCGCGTGGGTGGTCACCGGGCTGGTGCTGCTGCTCTTCCGCGATCGGCTCGCCGCCAGCGGCCACGAGAACTGGCTGTGGATCTGCCTGGCCGGTTTCCTGTGGGGCTTCCCCGGTCTGGCGGTGATGATGCGGCACGACGCCAACCGCCGTCGCCGCCGCGCCGCCGGCTGAGCGCCACCAGTTGGGCGGTCACCCGGTCGGCACGGTGCCCGGCACGGGTCGGCCGCCGCCCGCGATCAGGAGTGGCCGTACGGCTCCGCCGGCTCGCCCGCCTCGATCGAACCGGGCGCCCGGCTGACCGACACCGGCTCCACCGCGCTGTCGTCGTAGACGGTCGGCATCTCGTCCACCGCCGTCTCGGCCTCGACCAGCGTCTCCGAGTGGGCGCCGCAGCCGTGGTCGGCGCTGACCACCCGACCGTCGTCCGGGGCGTAGAAATTGCCGCAGACACCGAAGCACAGCCGCATGGTGCCCGCGAGCGGCAGGTAGAAACCGCAGGTGCCGCAGCGGGCGGCGGCGGGCGCGGCGGTCGAGATGGGCGCCGAGGGGCCGTGGTCGCCGTCGTACCAGCGCTGGGCCGCCTCGGCGCGGCCCTCCCGCGACATCACCCGGGGCCGGCCGAGCCCCAGCTCCCAGGCGGTCTCCTCGACCGCCGGGTCGTCGGAGAGAAGGTAGCCGGGCTGGAGCCGCTCGTCGTCGGCCGGCGTCGGCAGCAGGTCACCGGGGCCCAGATCGCCCGGCTTGAGCCGTTCCTGCCAGGGCAGCCAGCCCGGCGCGAGCAGCGCGTCCGGCCCGGGCAGCAGCACGGTCTCGCAGATCGTCACGTTGCGGCTGCGCGGCACCCGGGTGACGGTGACCCCCCACCGCCAGCCGCGGTAGCCGGCCAACCGACACTCGAAGTAGTGGGTGACGAGACGGTCGCCCTCGGCGACGGCCTGGAGGTGGTCGCCGATGTCGGCGGGATCCACCTCGGTGATGCCGGCGCGCGCCACCTCGACGGCGGCGGCACAGACCTGGTCGAGACGAGCGGCGCGGGCGGAGGCGGGCCTGGTCACCCGACCATTGTTCCCCATAGGCGGGGTCGGCTGTGAGGCACTCCCCAGAGGTGTTCTGGGGCGGTGGCGCGGCATCCGGCGAGCCGATGGGTGAGGATGGGTCCCATGCCGCTGTTCTCCCGCTCCGAGCGGTCCCTCCTCGGGCGGACCGTCGGCACCGGCATCCGCGCCACCCGGCTGCTGTTTCGCGGCTCGCTCAGCGGTGGCCGCTGGGTCACCCGCAGCGCCGCTCGCGCCCGGGCCCGCGGCGCCGGCGGGGAGACCGGCATGGTCCGCCTCTTCGACCTGCACGCGGTCTCCTGCGCCGGAGACACGCTGATCGCCATCGGCCTGGCCGGGACGATCTTCTTCAACGTGCCGCTCGGCGAGGCGCGGAGCAAGGTGGCGCTCTACCTGCTGGTGACCATGGTGCCGTTCGCCATGCTCGCCCCGGTGGTCGGGCCGCTGCTCGACCACTTCCGGCACGGCCGACGGTACGCCCTGGCGACGACCATGCTGGGCCGGGCGTTCCTGGCCTGGCTGATCTCCGACTACATCCACGGCTTCGGCCTGTATCCGGCGGCCTTCGGCGTGCTGGCGCTCTCCCGGGCGTACGGCGTGGCCCGTTCCGCGGCCGTACCCCGACTGCTGCCCGAAGGGCTCGGACTGTCCCAGGTCGGTGCGCGCGCGAGCGTCTACGGCACGGTGGCCGGAGCCCTGGTCGCCCCGATCGGGCTGGCCGCGTTCTGGTTCGGGCCGCAGTGGCCGCTGCGGGTCGCCTCGGTCATCTTCCTGATCGGCATGGTGGTCGCCCTCCGGCTGCCACCCAAGGCCGACTCCGAGCCGCCGGAGCGGGTGCCGCGACCGCTGCGGGCGCTGCGGCGCGGCACCGGCGAGCGGCCCCTCGGCCGGGGACGGCCCGCCGGACGGCTGGTGATCTCGACCCTGATCGGCGCGGCCACGCTGCGGGCGGTCTACGGCTTCCTGCTGCTCTTCCTGGCGTTCAGCATCAAGGCGGGCGACCTGACCACGGTGGTGTTCGGCCGCGACCTGGGTGACGAGGGAGCGCTGGGCCTGGTCGGCGGGGCACTGGCCGTCGGCACCTTCCTGGCCACCGCGACCGGCACCCGGTTGCGCATCCACCGGCCGGCGGCGCTCCAGTCCAGCGGCATGATCATCGTGGCCGGGGTGGCCGTGCTCACCGCGCTGAAGTTCTCCCTGCCGATGGTCGCTTTGTTCTGCGTGGTCGCGGCCATGATGAGCGGCA
>NZ_JBFBAO010000188.1:0-13217 GCF_040682255.1 Micromonospora sp. NPDC051296
GGGAACCAGGCCCGCCTTAGCACCCGCTCCTCGACCCATTCCGGCGGAGCAAGATCCGCCTGCGCGAGCAGATACTCCGCAAGCGCCGCCAACAGCGCATCCCACCGCACATCCTCGGTCGACCCGGGCTCATCCGTCAGCAGCCCGACCCTGGTCTCGGCCGGCTCCCAGCGGTACTCCTCCAGGAACTCCCACACCAACTTCCAGCGGATCCGATCGCTGTCCGCAGAAGCGAGATGGCTGGCCAACACGACCAAGCTCATCGGTTCGTAGCCTGCACCCACAGCGCGAACCCTCGCCCTCTCGCCCACGGCGTCGCTGATGGCAGCCCATCGCCTCCCCGCTGGCGAGCCCCGCAACGCCCGTCGTACGACCGAGATCAATTCTTGGCGACGGCCCTGCGGATCGCGTCGCGGGATTCGGTCACCTGCCGGCGCAGCTCGTCCATGTCCACGCCGACGAGCTGCCCGTTCCGCTTGCGCACCTGGCCGGCCACCACGACGGTCTCGATGTTGCGGGCGTCGGCCCCGAGCACCAGCGTGCCGACCGCGTCGTTGAGCGGCATCGTGTTGATGTCGTCGGCGGCGACGACCAGCAGGTCCGCCTGCTTGCCGGCGGTGAGGGATCCGGTGACGTCACCGAGTCCATTGGTCCGGGCGCCCTGCGCCGTGGCGAAGTCCAGCACGTCGCGTGAGGTGATCCGGTCCGCCGTGGTGTCCGTGCCGTACCCGGCGTTCACCGCACGCATCCGCTGGATCGCGTGCAGGGTACGCATCTGCGTGAACATGTCGCTGGCCAGCGCCACCTCCACGTCGATGCTGAGTCCGGGCCGGATCCCGACGGCCAGCGCCTCGTCGATCGCGGGTACCGCCGTCTCCAGGCCGATCTGCGCCTCGGAGGTCGGTGCCAGCGACACGGTGACCCCCGCGTCGCCCATCGCCTGCCACGCCTGCGTGGTGAGGCCCGTGGCGTGGATCAGGGTCAGGTCCGGGCCGAGCAGCTCGTCGGCGGCCCAGCGCAGGATCGCCGCCGACGACGGCATACCGAACACCGCGTCCACGCTGACACCGAGGTCGAGATCGCGCGCGACGGCCGCCAGCTCCGGTCCGTAGGCCAGGGCCGGGCCGGCGATCTCGTCGGTGGCCAACGCCGCCAGGCGCAGGGTCACCAGCCCGCCGTTCGTCCCCTGGTACGCCCCGCACAACCGGGCCAGGTCGCCGGGCCACTGGCGGTCCCACTCACCGAAGTGCGGTCCCATCGACGCGTGTACGCCCCGGATGCCGGTGTCGACCAGCGCCCGGATCGCCGCGTCCGAGTGCGCTGCCGTACGGGAGTTGTGCGAGAAGTCGAGCATCGTGGTGATGCCGGCGTCGAGGGCGGTGAGCGCGGCGAGCCGGGTGCCGACGTACATGTCGTGCGGCGTGTACGCGGGCGCGATCCCGGCCAGCGTCGACATCACGTACGCCCCCAGGTCGGTCACGTCCGGGATGCTGCGGCGCATCTGCGCCTGCCAGGCGTGCCGATGCGTGTCGACGAATCCGGGGCTGACGATCCGGCCGGTCGTGTCGATCACGGTCGCGCCCGCCGCCTCCGGATGCGACCGCAGGTCCGGGCCGACCGCGGCGATCCGGTCCTCGCGGACCAGCACGTCACCCCGTTCCAGGTCGCCGATGGCCGGGTCCATGGTGACGACCGTGCCACCGCTGAACAACATCATCGGACGCTCCCTTCGTAGTCCGCGGTCACCGGCGACGCAGGACGTAGCCGGCGTGGTGCAGCACCCCGTCGACGAACCGGCCGTACGCCCAGAAACCCAGGTCGTCGCGGTAGACGATCCGGTCGCCGTCGATCCAGAACGCCCCCTGGTACGCGTGCCGCCGACCGCCCCGCGTCTCGTCGTACCGGCCGTCGGCGGTGAGTTCCTGGTGCAGGAAACCGGTCTCGTCGATCCACATGCCCAGATAGGGGCTCTCGACCGACCTCGGTCCCGGCTGGGGCTCGATCGGAGCGGGCGTGAGTCGGCGGCCGTTGACCAGCGCGATCTCGCCGTCGACGACGATCGCGGCGGCCTGCTCCGGACGCCAGACGATCATCTCCAGCACGGACCTGCCGGAGGTCGGGCCCGCGACCAGGGCGAAGGTGGCCGGGTTTCCGGGAGTGAGCGCGCCGACCCGGTCGGCCGGACGAATACGCAGGCCGGCGACGGCGACACCGTCGACTACCGCGGGCACGATGGCCAGACTGGTGCAGTCGATGACGATCGCGCCGTCGTCCTCGGCGGCGGTGTGCAGGCCGGTGCCGACCGCGACGATCTCGTTCGTGCCGATCAACAGGTCGGCGGCGGGGAAGTCACCGATCACCGGGTCGAGCGTGTGGATGGCGGCGTTGACGAACATCAGTGGCCGGTGCCGGTCGCCGGTGTTCCCGGCGATCTCCGCCAGTACCGCCTCGTCGAGCATCGGGCTGCTCATGGCGTACCTCCTAGGGTTGGGGTTCGTGCTCCCACCGTCACCGGCGGCGGAGTCGGCAGCCAGGCCGGACCGGACCAGGGTGTGACGCACCCTGCCTGGCCGGAGCCCGCACGGTTACCGTTGGTGGCATGCCGACGACCGCGCTCGGGGCGTTCCTCACCGCCCGACGCGCCCGGTTGACCCCGGGCGACGTAGGCCTCGTCTCCAGTGGCGCCCGGCGCGTCGCCGGGCTGCGGCGCGAAGAGGTCGCGGTGCTGGCCGGGGTGAGCGTCGACTACTACACCCGGCTCGAACAGGGCCGCGAGCGAAACCCGTCGTCGTCGGTGCTGGCCGCCGTGGCCCGGGCGCTCGACCTCGGGCCGGACGCCCACGACCACCTCTTCCGGCTGGCCGGGCTCTCGCCCGGCAGCGCGCCGACCCCCGCCCGACCACAGGTCGGGCAGAGCCTGCGCGAACTGCTCGACGCCTGGCCGGACACCCCGGCCGTGGTCATCGACCGGCGACTCGACCTGCTGGCCGGCAACGCGCTGGCCGACGCGTTCTACGCGGACTTCACCGAAGCGGACAACCTCGTCCGGATGACCTTCCTCGACCCGGCCGGTACGACGTTCTTCGCCGACTGGCGTCGCGCCGCCGAGGCGTGCGTGGCGAACCTGCGCCTGGCCCTCGGCCATGACCCGCACGACCGGCGGGCGCGGGAACTGGTCGAGGAGATGGGCGCCGCGAGCGCGGAGTTCCGCAGGCTGTGGGGGCGGCACGACGTGCAGGGCAAGACGCACGAGGCGAAGACGTTCCGGCACGGCGCGGTGGGCGAACTGACGCTGTCATACCACGCGTTCGACGTACGGGACGCGCCCGGCCAGCAGTTGATCGTGTACCGGGCGGAGCCGCACAGCCGCAGCGCCGAGGCACTGCGGCTGCTGGGCACCCTGGCCGTCAGTCGCTGGCTGCGCTGACCCCGGGCTCGTACCGCCGATTCAGGTCAGCTCGACGCGCTCGATGAGTTCCCGCACCGCGATCATGTCCAGGAAGGCGTGGCAACGCACCACCTTGCCGCCTCGCATCTGCCAGATCCAGCAGTACTCGTTGTGGTAGTCGACGCCGTCGGTGGCCGTCGCGTCACCCTCGAACCGGATGATCACGGTGTCACCGTCGGTCCACATGTCCTTGATCGTCATCCTGAGGATCGACGCCAGCCGGTCCAGGATCGGTGCCGACCCCTCCGCCAGGAACTCGGCCTTGGAGGTGTAGGTGCGACCGTTGACGATCGTCCATCGAACGTCGTCGTGGAGGATCTCGTAGATGTCGCCACCCGCGTTCTGCCGCGCGAAGGCACGCAACACCGCCGCCCGGTTGCGGCCCTCCTCGCCCGGTTTCCCGGGGCCGCGCCCGCCGGCCCGCTCGGCAGGGGCCGCCGAGGCCGCGCCAGCCCCGGCCAGGGCCGTCAGTCCACCGGCGACTCCTGCGGTCAGCAGCACCCGCCGACTGTGCTGCGTGGCACTGTCCTTCATCATCGTTCCTCCGTAGCTTGCCGATGCGCTTCGCTGCCCTCGCGGTAGAAGACGTATCCCGCGTGGTACAGCACGTCCCCGTCGAAGGTGCCGTCCGCGCTGAATCCGGTGTCGTCGACGTACTCGATCCGGGTCCCGACGACCCGGAAGGAACCCGTGTAGGCGCTCTTCCGCTCGCCACGGGCCTCGTCGTACCGGCCGTTCGCCAGCAGCATCTGCCGGATGTGGCCGTCGGCCGTCACCCACATCCCGACGTACGGGTGCGGCGACACGTCACCGGCCCCCGCCGGTGGCGTGGCGGTCTGTGCGGCAGTCGCCGAAGGCGTGGACGCCGGACCGCCGTGCGGCGCCGCGTCGTCGGAAGCGGCACCACTGCTGCCTGCCTCGGCGGAACAACCCGCGAGCAACAGCACGCCGCACGCCGCGCTGAACAGAGCCCCTGGTCTCGAATTCGCCATGTCGACCACGGTAGGTATCCCGTCCGCCGACAGCCTGGTCCCAGTACTCCCAGGAAGAGACCACCCTGCGTGCTCACCGCACACCCTGGCCAGGCCAGTGCCGCCCAGTGGGTCTTCCCGAGCGGTGGTTCTATCCCACCGCGTTTCGGCGGTGGTCGCCGTCAACGACTCCGGCGGATCCGATCGTGCAGCGCGACGAACTCCTGGGCCAGGGTCACCGCGTCGACCTGGCTCGACCACTCACGGATCCGGTCGAGCCGTCGACGAAGGAGGTCCTTCTCCGCGCTGCGAGTCTCGGCGGCTGCGTCGAAGTCCTGAGCGTCGATGGCACGTGCCTTCTCCTGGCGGAGTCGGTCGATCCTCTCGCCGAGTTCGCGTATGTCGTCCGGCAAGCCGAAGGACGGTTCCCTGCGCCGTTCCCGCGATGGCGGGCACCCGCGCGAGTACGCGCTCAGGAATTCGTGGATCGCGGCACGGATCCGGTGCGGCGTGGCGTCCCATCGCGCCAGTGCCCGGCCGATGCCGGTGTCGTAGGCGAGACCGATGAGGAGGTGTTCCGTCGAAAGGAAACCTGCTCCCGCGACCGTGCTTTCGGTGTGCGCCATCCGCAGCGCCTGATCGAGCTGTGTGGTGGGAGAGGGTGCACGGCTGCTCGGACCCACCGCATGACCGAGTTCCTGGTCGAGTTTCGCGCGCAGGGTGTCGACCGGAACGCCCATCGTCACCAGCACGCGAAGACCGACGCTCTCGCCTTCAGTGAGGAGCGCGAACAGATAATGCTGCGGGGAGACGTGGGCGTGTCCGCGGGCTTGGGCGTCCTGCTCAGCGAGCGTGGTGACCGCACGAGCTCGATCGGTCCATCGGCGACGGTCGTCGGTGTGATGGGCGCCAAACATGGGCTCCTCGGCTCGGGACGCGATCCTCGTCCACCAGTATCACCCGCAGCAGCGCCGAAGTTCTCGCGCCAAGCGCGCGTTCCACAGCTGGGGTCGCGTCGAAGTGAACCTCGTCGGAGTCCGGCGGGTAGTACCTGCGTAACCAACCCGCGTCTACCCAGTCACCAAGGTAGGCACGGGCGCAGACAGCCGGTACGCGGCCATTCACCGTTCGTCGATGTCGTAACCGGCGGCCACGTCGCCGCATTCGACCCCGGTGACGTGGGCGGCGTGCCGGCGTAGGTATGCGCGGGCACCCTGGTCACCGCGCACGGTCGCGACGATCTCAGCCCAATGGTCACGGCCCAGCACCACCGGATGGCCCGGCTCGCCGTCGTAGTGGGCGCGAATCAGGCAGCCCGCGTGTGCCTGCGCCAGCAGTCGGGCCACCGCCGTCGCAGAGACTCCGGGCATGTCCACCAGATGCACGCACACGGCCGAGACCTCCGGTATGCGGGCGGCCGCGGTGATTCCGCGGCGCAACGATGAGGCCATGCCCTCGGCCCAGCCCGGATTGTCGACGACCTGAACACCTGCCAGGTCCACGGCGGCCCGGGCCTGCCGGGCTCCGGCACCGAGGACCGCGATGATCGGGTCGCAGTTGCCGTCCCGAAGCGTACGGAGTGCCTGCCCGAGAAACACCGGCGCCTTGGGGCCGCCGTAGCGGCGTCCTGCCCCGGCGGCCAGGACCAGCCCAGCGACGCGGGCCGCCGGAGCCTCAGCACTGGTCGGGACCCCCAGGGTGACCCCCCACTTCCCTGTCGTATCGGTGTGATCGCGGAGGGATGCGCGCCATCCTATGGGGTGCCCACGACCGGCGCGCGACCTGGTCGGCGCCGGCCGTGGGTTCGGCTCAGCCCTTGGGATCGGGGCTGGCGTTCAGGACTCGGGCGAGCCAGTCGGCTTGGGCGCGCCGTGCCGCGGCCGAGACACGGATGTGCGGGAACAGCGCCGAGAATCCGTGGAAGCCGCCGGCCCACAGGTGTAGCTCCGCCTGACCCCCGGCGGCCCAGATCCGGGTCGCGTAGGTGACGTCCTCGTCGCGGAAGACCTCGGCGGTCCCGGCGTCGATGTAGGTGGTGGGCAGACCGGACAGGTCCTCCGCCAGCGCGGGTGAGACGTACGGGGAGACGTTCTCGGCGGTTTGCTCCCCGAGGACGCTGCGCCAGCCGAATTCGTTCATCTCCCGGGTCCACACACCGTCAGGTCCGGCGTACTGCCGGCTGGAGGTGGTGTCGTTGCGGTGGTCGAGCATGGGGCACGACAGCAACTGGGCGGCGATGGCCGGTCCGCTGCGGTCGCGTGCCATGAGCGTGACCCCGGCGGCGAGGCCACCTCCGGCGCTGGCACCGGCCACGACGATGCGGGCGGGATCGATGCCGAGGCCGGCGGCGTTCTCGGCCACCCAGAGCAGGCCGTGGTAGCAGTCGTCGACCAGGGTGGTGCCGGTCGCTTCCGGGGCCAGCCGGTAGTCCACGGTGATCACGACGGCGCCGAACAGGTCGAGCCACTCCAGCGGGATGTCGATGTTCGAGAAGCGGTCGCCCCACATCATTCCGCCACCGTGGATCCAGTAGACGCAGGGCGCCCCGGCGGCCCGGTCGGTGGGGCTGAAGATGGACAGCGGGACCTGCGTTCCGTCACCGGCGTGGACGGCGACCTCGCGCCGTTCGACCGGGCGGCCGTGCAGGTGGGTCTCGATCGGCGGTTGCGGGAACTGCCGCAGCAGTCTGATCGTCTCGGGGCCCAGGGGCGGCATGGATGGCAGTTCGGCCAGAGGGACGAGCAGCTCGGGGTCGATGCCCGGTCGGGAGGAGTTCATGAGGGGTCCTTTCGGGGATTCGGGGTCGCGGTGTTCGGTGCGGTCATTGGTGTCAGAAGGTCGCCTTGCCGCCGACCGGCACCGCGTCGGCGTACGTCGACTCGCCGACCAGCAGCGGCTGAAGCTTCGCGACCAGGGCCTGGGCCTGCTCGCCAGCGAAGAACGCGCTGTGCGCCTCGACGCTGGTCCAGCCCTCGATGACGTGGACGACGTCGCGGTCGGAGGCCGAGCGGGACACCAGGAAGACGAGGCAGTCGTCATTCGGCAGGGACGGCGCGTCGAGCAGCAGCTCGATCAGCTCGTCAGCCTTGCCCGGCTGGGCGGTCATGGTGGCGTGGAACCCGTGACGGACAGTCATCGAAGCGTCTCCTCAATTGGCGAGTTGTGAATGGCTCGCGGGAACTTGACACTTCAATGGAAGCATTGCTACCAGTAGAAATGGTAGAAACATGCTCGCGGACGCTTGCCTGATCCTACTGTTGTAGCGAGTATCGGTGTGTGCTTCAATCGGGTCGTGGACCTTGACGAGCTGCGGGTGTTGCTGGCCCGCCACGCCCGGCCGGACATGAGCACCGCCATCGACGGGGTACTGATCTCGAGGGTCGAGCAGCAGACCCCGCCGACCACGTCGATGTCGGGCACCGTGCTGGCACTCATCGCCCAAGGCGCCAAACAGATGGCGCTGGGCGACCGCGTGTACGAGTACCGCGCCGGTCAGCATCTTGTCGCGTCGGTCGATCTGCCGGTGACCGGCCGCTTCACCCAGGCCAGCGCCGACTCGCCGGCACTGGGGTTCGGGCTGGTACTGCACCCGGCGACGGTCGCGGAGTTGCTGCTGCAGGCGGCGCCGGGCGATCTCCCGCCGATGGCCGGTGGGACGCCGTCGGGGATGGTGGTCAGCGACGCCCCCGACGAACTCGGCGATGCGGTGATCCGGTTGCTGCGGCTGCTGGACCGGCCCAGGGACATCACGGTGCTCGCGCCCCTGATCAAACGGGAGATCCTGTGGCTGCTGCTCACCGGGGAGCAGGGCGGCGCCGTCCGGCAGCTCGGTCTGGCCGACAGCAGCCTCAGTCACATCGCCCGGGCGGTGCGGTGGATCCGCGACCACTACGCGAAGTCGTTCCGGGTGGACGACCTGGCGCGCCTGTCCGGGATGAGCGTGTCGGCGTTCTATCGCAACTTCCAGACCGTGACGGCGATGAGCCCTATCCAGTTTCAGAAGCAGATCCGGTTGCAGGAGGCGCGGCTTCTGCTCGCCACGCACCCCAACGACATCACCGGGGTGGGCATCCGTGTCGGCTACGAGAGCGCGTCGCAGTTCAGCCGTGAGTATCGTCGCCAGTTCGGCGCTCCTCCCAGCCAGGACGCCGCCCGCCTGCGCGGCATTTCCCGCGCCGCGGTGCCGGCGGTCGTCTGACCGCCGGCGCTCGCTCGGCCGCCGCGGCTTTCCAGGGCGCCGGCGTCAGGACAGGACCTGCCACCAGGGATCGACCCCGGGTGGGGTGTCGGCGTCGACGCGTTCGCCGGGGCGGGGCACGGCGATGGTGACGTCCCGCGCCTTGGCTTCGGCCCACAGCCGCTCGACGGGCTCCACCCAGGGATGAGGCGCGAGGTGGAACGTGCCCCAGTGCACGGGGATCAGCAGGCTGCCACGCAGGCGGACGTGGGCCTCGACCGCCTGCTCGGGCAGCATGTGGATGTCCGGCCAGGCGTTGTCGTAGGCACCGATCTGCATCAGCGTCACGTCGAAGGGACCGTGACGCTCGCCGATGTCGGCGTAGCCGTCGAAAAAGCCGGAGTCGCCGGTGTAGAAGACGCGCCGATGCTTGCCGGCGATCACCCACGAACTCCACAGGGTCTCATTGCTGCCGACAAACGTGCGACCGGAGAAGTGGCGTGACTCGGTGGCGGTGAGTGTGAGCCCGCCGACCTCGGCGCTCTCGTCCCAGTCGAGCTCGACGATGCGGGCCCCGGACACGCCCCAGCGTTCCAGGTGGGCCCCGACGCCCAGGGGGACCACGAACATCGCGTCCTGGGTGCGGTTGAGCGCCCGGATCGTCGGCATGTCGAGGTGGTCGTAGTGGTCGTGCGAGATGACGATCGCGTCCAGCCGAGGCATGTCGGCCAGCGCCACCGGCATCGGGTGCAGCCGCTTCGGACCGACGCCCGGGACCGGCGATCCCCGGTCGCTCCACAGCGGGTCGAGCAGTACCCGACGACCTTCGATCTCGATCAGGACGGTGGCGTGGCCGTACCACGTCAGGTGCAACCCATCGGAGGCGGGACCCGTCGGTGGCCGGTCCACGGGGATCGCACCGGACAGGTGACGCTGGCGGCGATGGGTGAGGAAGCCGCGCAGCGCACTGATGGCCTCGCGTGGCAGCAAGGTACGGGTGGGTGTGTTGTTACGGAAAGCGCCGTCGCGAAAGTGTGGCGACTGGTGCAGCCTCAGGGCCCGCGGGCCGGTCGGGCGGCCACCCTGCGTAGCGAAAAGCTCAAGCATTGGTAGATCCCTCTCTCCTCGAGTGATGTTCGTGGCAATGGCCGTCAGCCGAACTTGCCGCGACGGCATGATCAGAGGTTGAAACCACCGGAGACCTCGATGTTCTGGGCGGTGATCCAGCGGCTCTCCTGCGACAGCAGCGCCGCGATGAGCATCCCGACGTCGTCGGGCTCCCCGATCCGGCCCAGCGCGGTCTTCGCGGCCATCGCGGGCACGGCATCGGGAAACCGCTCGAAGGCGTCATCCGAGATCCGGGTACGGGTCGATCCTGGCGACACCGCGTTGACCCGGATGCCCCGTCCGCTCAACTCCTTGGCCAGATAGCGGGTCAGCACGATCAGGGCGCCCTTTGCCGAGGCGTAGGCGGAGTAGCCGGGTTCCACGCTGGATGTCAGTGCCGAGTTGCTGGCCACGTTGACGATGGCACCGCCATCGGCCAGCAGCGGCAGCAGCGTCTGGGTCAGGAAGTACGGCCCCTTGAACAGGACCCGCACGAACCTGTCGAACAATTCCTCCGACGTGTCCTCGAACATCGACATCTGCCCGAACCCGGCATTGTTGACCAGGTAGTCGAACGTCTGTCGCTGCCACCGCTCACGCAGCTCCGCGGCCACCGACTGCCGGAACTCGGGGAAGGTGTCGCTGCTGCCGACATCCAACCGCAGCGCGACGGCCGAACCGCCCTCCTTCTCGATACGTTCCGCCGTCTCCTCGGCACCAGCGGGATTGCCGTGGTAGGTCAGGATCACCCCCACTTCACGCCGGGCGATCTGAACGGCCGCACTCTGCCCGATACCGGAACTCGCCCCGGTGACCACTGCAATCTTCATGGTTCTGCCTACCTGTTCTCTCGCCGGAAGTGATGCGCTGTCGACGAAACCAGGAAAGCATCGCGGGGAGGGGGAATGATATAGGAATCCTCTTGTGCTCTTGCCTGTTCCTACTCGGCCTGGGAAGTCCTGCGACCGGGCGAGCCAAGCAGGGTCGGTCGGGTCGTCAGTCGGTTCCGCGTGCGGCCAGGCGGACTGGCCCGCGACACCCGGCGGGCGGGCAGCGCGGCGCGAGCGGCGAAGAACGGCGCAGGATCAGGCAGAAGTTCAAGACTTCTAGGCAAGATTGATTCGGTGAGCTGGCGTAGTGTTACGTCGCTTGTCAAATAACTCATTGCCGACTCCCGCCGCCCGCAACCGCCTCGGTCGGTGCGACCGATCCGTAAAGGGTGTACCGAACTGCGGTGTGAAACTTCTCGCTAAGTAATCGTGCTCGCCGGCCGTCGTCATCGCAGTCAGATGACTCATGTGGTGCCGGCCATTGCGGCAGATGATAGTAAGCGAAACCGGCGAGCTTCAGATCTGAAGGTTCGCCTTCCTGTGGCTTCGAGCAACTGGTGAGAGGAACGCGATGACCGATGACACGCGTAGTGATATCGCACTACGAGTCAACGACGAGACTCACCGATTGACGGTGGACAACCGCAGAACACTCCTCGACACGCTGCGCGACGACCTGAACCTGACCGGTACGAAGAAGGGCTGTGACCATGGCCAGTGCGGCGCGTGTACCGTCCTGGTCACCGGGCAGCGAGTGGTCTCCTGCCTAACCCTCGCTGTCGCCGCCGACGGCGCTGCCGTCACGACCATCGAGGGCCTGGCCGGCGGCGGCGATCTGCGCCCGATCCAGGAGGCCTTCATCCGCCTGGACGGATTCCAGTGCGGGTTCTGCACGCCAGGACAGATCTGCTCCGCGGTCGGGATGCTCGCCGAACATGCGGCGGGCTGGCCCAGCGCGGTCACCCGAGACGGCTCACCGCAGCGGGCGCAGGAACTGACCGAGGAAGAGATACGCGAGCGGATGAGCGGCAACCTGTGCCGCTGCAGCGCGTACCCGTCGATCGTGCGTGCGATCCTCGATGCCTCCGCCCGCGAGGCGGTGGCCGGATGAGAGCGTTCGCCTATCAACGGACAACGCAGATCCGCGATGCCCTGAACCTGATCGCCCAGCACGACGGGGCGCGGTTCCTCGCGGGCGGCACCAACCTCGTCGACCTCATGAAAGCCGGAGTCGAGTCACCCACCCGGCTGGTGGACATCCGAAGCCTCGCGCTCGGCGAGATCGGCGAAACGCCGCACGGCGGCCTGGTGCTCGGGGCGACGGCCACCAACAGCGCCGTCGCCGCCGACGCGCAGGTGCGACTCCGATACCCCGCATTGAGCCAGGCGATCCTGGCAGGAGCCTCGGGCCAACTGCGCAACATGGCAACCGTCGGAGGAAACCTCCTGCAACGCACCCGCTGCGCCTACTTCGCCGATCCGACGGAGGCATGCAACAAACGGGCTCCCGGCAGTGGCTGCTCCGCAATCAACGGGGCGCACCACAACCACGCGATCCTCGACTGGACGTCGCACTGCGTGGCTACCCACCCCTCGGACATGGCGGTGCCGCTGACCGCCTTCGACGCGGTCGTACGATTCGAGACCCTGGACGGCACCGGGGAGGTCCCGCTGTCGGAGTTCTATCTCCCCGTGGGTGACCGTCCGGACCGGGAGACGGCGCTGCCCGACGGGGCCCTGATCACGGCAGTGGTGATACCGGCGGCCGCGGTCGCCGGAAGGTCGCGCTATCGCAAGGTCCGTGAGCGCGCGTCGTACGCGTTCGCCACGGTGTCCGTGGCCGCGGCGCTCGACGTCCAGGACGGCCTGGTGCAGGACGTGCGGCTCGCTCTCGGCGGCGTGGCGTCCCGGCCGTGGCGGGCGCGACTGGCCGAGTCCGCGCTGCGCGGTGGTCCGGCCACAGCCGAACGGATCAGCGCAGCCGCCGAACTCGAGATCGCCGCCGCCGAACCGCTGCGCGACAACGCGTACAAGGTCACCCTCGCCCGCAACCTGATCGAAGCGGTGCTGGCCGAACTCGCCGCGGACCCCGGAGAGGAGAGCAACGGATGAGCCCCGACCGGATCACCGCTGCCGTGGGCGAATCACGACCCCGGGTCGAAGGCCGCCTCAAGGTCACCGGCTCCGCCCACTACGTCGCGGACCTGCCGATGCCGAACCTCGCGCACGGCTGGATGGTCACGGCGACAGTGTCACACGGCCGGATCCGGGACATCGACGCCACGGATGCTCTCGCCATGCCGGGAGTCCTGGGAGTGCTGGACCACCGCAACGCGCGACGCCTCAACCCCGACGTCGCCCACCACTTCGGCCCCGACCGCAGCCTTCCGATGCTGCAGGACGAGGTCATCGAATACGCCGGCCGCCCCATCGCGCTCGTGGTGGCGGAGACACCCGAGCAAGCACGTGCCGCAGCGGCCGCCCTGCGGGTGACCTACGACGCGGAGCCGCACGACATCGGGTTCTCCATGAACCACCCCGCCGCCCGCCCCGCGTCCACCCTGTTCGGCCCGGAGGCCGACACCGGTGACCTGGAAGCCGAGCTCGCGGCCTCCGCGGTGGTGGTGGACGAGATCTACCACACCCCAGAGGAGAGCCACAGCGCCATGGAGCCGCATGTCGCG
>NZ_JBFBAO010000189.1:0-13201 GCF_040682255.1 Micromonospora sp. NPDC051296
GGTGACGCCACGCCAGTTCCGCGCTGTAGGAGGGGTCGAGAAGTGATGGTCGCTGCTGCATGACGATGCTCGCCTGAAACAGTGGATGTCGGCTCGAATCCGCCGGTGCCGTCGCCGCCAACTCGACGAACGGCACGTCGGCGTTGGCGTATGCCTCCAGCGCCTGCTCGCGTAGCCGGCGCAGCAGGGCGCGGAAGGTGGGGCGGCCGGTCAGGTCGGCGCGTATGACGATGGCGTCCATGCAGGGGCCGACGACGGTGGCCAGTTCCGGGCGTAGTCGCCCGGATGTGGGGCAACCGATCGCGATGTCGTCCTGTCCCGAGCGGTGGTGCAGGACCATGGCGAACGCGGCGAGCAGGGCCATGAACGGTGTCGCCCCTTCGGTCCTGGCCGCGCGCTGGAGAGATTCGACGATCGGTGCCGGGATCGTGCAGACGGTCTGGGTGCTCGACCCCGGATCCGCGGTCCGTTGGCTGTCGCTGGTCAGCCTCAGCGGCGCGAGGCCGCGCAGCCGACGTTGCCAGTGGCGGCGCTGGCGTTCGCCCACTGGGCTCTCCAGGAGCGCGCGGCGCTCGTCGGCCACCTCTTGGTACTGGGCGAAGCCGTCGCCTTCGTCGTCGGCTCGACGCCCGTGGATGGCCCCGGCGTAGAGGGCGAGGATCTGGTGGCTGACGGTCTCGACGGTCCAGGCGTCGGCGGCGATGGCGTGCAGTGCGACGCAGAGGACGTGCTCGTCGTCGGCCATCCGGATGATGGCACAGCGCAGTGGCGGTTCCCGTTCGAGCCGCCACGGCCGGCGCAGCAGGCGCTCTACGGCCGTGCGGGCGAGGTGCGACCGGCGGTCCACGGGGCAGCCTGTCAGATCGACGAGGGGCACGGGTTGTGGTTGTCCGGGCTGCCAGGTCACGGTGCCGTCGGCGGTGCCGCGGAGAACGTCGGTGAGCAGGTGGTGCCGCCGCTGCAGGGTACGCAGCGCGTGCCGCAGCGCGGTGGGGTTGATGTCGCCGGCGAGACGGACCACCAGTGGCACGGCGACGTGCTGGCCGTCCGGGCGGGCCTGGGCGCGGCTCAGGATCGCCGCCTGGGTCGGCGACAGGCGACCCCTGGTTGCGGCACTCGCTTTTGTCGAGGACGGGGTCGGGGGGCCGTCGGGTAGGCGCAGTCTCGGTCCGAGGATCCGGCTGATCGCCGCAGCCTGCGTCGCCACCGTGGGTTGTTCGAAGAACAGCCGCAGCGGTAGTTCCTCGCCGAGCGCCTGTGCCGTCCGGGCCCGCACCCGCAGGGCCGGCAGGGAGTGCGCGCCGAGGTCGAACACCTCGGCGTCGACGTCGACGGCAGCGATGCCGATCTCTTCGGCCCAGTACCCGGCGAGCAGCCCCGCCAGCCCGGACGGTGGCGCCGGGGAGACGGCCGAGGCGCAGGGCACGGTTGGCGCGGCGGCGGGAAGGCGACGACGGTCGATCTTGCCGTTCGGTGCGCGGGGCAGGCGCTGCATGAAGACGTATGCGCTCGGCCGCAGCGGGGTCGGCAGGCGGTCCCGCAGGTAGGAGCGCAGCTGTCCCGGTCCGGTGGACAGGTCGAGGTCGGCCACGACGTACGCGGTCAGCGCGAGCCCCTGGATGGGATCCGGTGCGGCGAGCACCACGGCCTCGTGCACGTGCGGGTGTCCGAGCAGTGCCTGTTCCACCTCGACCGGTTCCACCCGGACGCCGCGGACCTTGACCTGGTCGTCGATGCGGCCCAGGAAGTACAACTCGCCGTTGTCGTCGATGCGTCCGAGGTCCCCGGTGCGGTACATCCGCTCTCCTGGTCGACCGCTGAACGCCTCCGGCAGGAACCGCTGCGCGGTCAGTGCCGGCCGGCCCAGGTATCCCGATGCCACGCCGGTACCGGCGATGCAGATCTCGGCCGGCTCGCCCGGCTCGGTCGCCTGCAGGCCGCTGTCGATCAGGTAGATGCGGGTGTTCGCGATCGGTCGGCCGATGGGCGGCGTGTCACCGCTCTCGGGCCTGGCGATGGCCATGGTGGCGTAGCTCGTGCACTCGGTGGGCCCGTACAGGTTCACCAGCCGGGTGATGGCGCTGCGGGCGTACACCTTGTCGACGAGGTTCGCCCAGAGCGCCTCTCCCCCGACGATCGCGGTGCGTACGGCCGGCGGTAGCCGGTCGGACCGCAGCAGTTCCTCGATGACCGAAGGCACGCTGTGCAGCAGGCGTACCCCGGACGCCTCCGGGCGGGTCGCGACGTCCATGACGCTGTCGACGACGACGGTGGTGCCGCCCCAGGCCAGCGGCCCGAAGATCTCGAGGATCGAGCAGTCGAAGCAGATGGACGTCGAGGCGAGGACCTGACGCAGGTCGTCGCCGAACGTCTCGGCCGACCAGTGGAGCAGGTCCACGGCGTTGGCGTGGGTGAGGGTGACGCCCTTGGGCCGCCCGGTCGATCCGGAGGTGTACAGCACGTAGGCGGGGCTCTCGGCGGTGATCTGGGTGGGCGCCGATGGGTGGTGCCGTGCCGGTGGTGTGGCGTTGGGGTGCAGGAGGGGCGTGCCCGGCAGGACCCTGGCCAGCCGCTCGTCGGTGGAGACGATGGCGCAGACGCCGGCGTCGGCGGTCATGAACGCCAGCCGGTCGTCGGGATAGGCCGGGTCCAGCGGCACGTAGGCCGCGCCGGAGCTGAGGACGCCGAGCAGCGCCGCCACGAGTTCGGCGTTGCGGTCGAGGTGGATTCCGACACGGTCGCCGGGTCCGACGCCGTGGGCGTGCAGTCGGCGGCGCCAGGCGTCGGCGCGGCGTTCGAGGCCGGCGTAGGTCAATGTGGTGCTGGTGTGGCGGACGGCGATCGCGTCGGGATGTCGCAGTGCCTGTCGGTGGACCAGCTCGTGCATGGTGAGTCCGACGGGGTAGGGCCGGTCGGTGTCGTTCCAGGAATGCCTGCGGGCCGGGTGGTTCGGGTCCGTTGTCCGTGGCGGGATGCCGGCCGTGCCGGGAAGCGTCATGAGTAGACCTCCTCGGATGCTCTGGCGTAGGCGGTGCGGTGACGGCCGACACGGCCAACCTAGCCAAACATCCGGTTTCCCAGATACAGCCGCGCGTGCCGACCCGGACTAGACCAATCGTCGATGTTGGTCGATCACTTCCACGAAGTGCGCGGCCAGTCCGGCGATCGTCAGGTCCGACCAGTTGTTGCGCACCTGGCGTGGCTCGATATCCGTGTCGAAGGCGACCGAGACCTTGTTGAAGATCTCCGCGGCGTCCAGCGAGTCGAACTCAAGATCACCGATCCGGCAGGCCGGCCCGAGGGCCGTACGGTCGGCCGCGCCGATCTCCTCGAACGCGTCGACCAGCACGGCGATCATCGCCTCTTCGCTTACTCGGCTCGCACCCACGTTGGCCCGCTTCGGTAGTGGCGCGCTGGCGCTCAACCCAGCGCCCGGACACGATCGATGATGCTCGTTGTCGAGCGTTCTGGAAGGTAGTCCAGCACACGGACCTCGATCCCGAGTTCAGCCAGAACGGCTGACTCGGGTAACCGGCTGTCCCGGTAGTCGCCGCCCTTGGCGTAGATGTCCGGACGTACCCGCCGGATCAGCTCGGTCGCCGTCGTTGCGGCGAACCCGAAGACGCCGTCCACACAGCTCAACGCCGACAGCATCCGCAACCGCCCGGCGAGCGGGACGACCGGGCGCTGGGCCCCTTTGAGTGCACGTACGCTCGCGTCGTCGTTGACCGCGACCAGGAGCACCTCCCCCAAGGCTCTGGCCTGGCTCAGGAACGTCACGTGTCCCTCATGGAGCAGGTCGAAGCAGCCGTTGGTGAACACGATGCGACAACCGGCGCGGCGGGTGGCGGCGACCCACTGCCCGAGTTCGTCGGGCGTCAGCAGCTTGGTGGGCTGGTGCCACCGGGCCATCAGGCTGACGCGATCGACGACGGCCGTTCCCGCAGACGCCGCGACCGCCGTGGTCGCGGCCTGGGTCGCAAGCTCCGTGGCCACGGGCGGATCCGCGCCCGACGCCAGGGCAAGCACAAAGGCCGCCGCGAACGCGTCGCCGGCACCGATCGACTCGCCGGGGACCCGCTGCGGAGCCCGGCTGTGGTACGGCCTCCGGTTTGGCTCGAACACCATGGCGCCGAGCGAGGCCAGGGTCACCACGACGCATCCGGCGCCGGTACGGCCGAGCAGATCCGGCCCTTTGTCCCGGAGTTGTTCGAGCCGCTGGGCGCCGTCGTCGAGCGCGGTCAGGCCCAGAGCCGTCACGGCCTCCGCGTAGTTCGGTGTCACCGCGGTCGGCCGCAACCCGGCGTACCGGTGGGGGTGTCTGGCGTCGACGACGAGCACCAGGTCGCCGGCCCCGGCGAACATCTGCTCCGGGTTGCCGAGCGTGCCGTGGTCGTAGTCGCTGATGACGACGGCGTCCGCGGTTTCGATCGCCGATTGCGCGGCTGCCACCAACGTCGTTCCCGCCGCGGCCAGGTTGGGCCGCGGTTCGAGCCCCTCGTCGAGCCGGAGCAGGGTGTGCCCCCCGACGCTGATGCGCTTCTTGACCACGGTCGGCCGGTCCGTGTCCACCAGCCAGGTCAGCGGCACACCGGCCGCCCCCAACCCGGCGCGCAGCATCGCACCCGCCCCGTGGCCAGCCACCTCGGCGACGAGTCGGGGGCGTGCCCCCAGCGCACTGATGTTCGCCGCGAGGTTCGCGGCACCTCCCGGCTCGGCCTGCTCCGCCTGCACGGCCAGGGCGGGCACGGGCGCCTCCCGGCACAATCCGCGCGCGACACCGCGAACGTAGACGTCGACGACGGCCTCGCCGACCACCGCGATCGTTCGGTCAGCGGCGGTCCGGACCAGAGCGGTGAGATCCGCTGAATGGTCGGCCACTACCGGACCTCCCAGCGGCGCAGCAGGGCCGCGATCCGCGGGCGGCGCAGTTCGACCGCCCAGTCCAACGGTGTGGCGTGGAACCTGTCATCGCGGGCGGCACGATCCGCACCGGCGTGCAGCAGCGTCTCGGCCAGGGTGGGATCGTCACGTTCCACGGCGACATGCAGCAGCGTCTTGCCGCTCGACGGCCGCCGGGCGTGCACCAGCTGCGGATCCCGGTGCAGCAGTTGCCGTGCCTCGTCGTGCCAGCCGAGCACCCAGAACCACAGCAGATCGGGTTCCGCGCCGTGTGTGACCAGCCAGCGCGCCACGCCCGCCTGACCGGCCTCGGCGGCCAGCCGCAGCGGGGTCATTCCATTGGCAAGCGGCCTGTTGAGCAGATCGGTGCCGGGACGCATCGTCGCGAGGCCATCAAGGTGGCCCTCGCCGATCGCCTCGGCCAGCGCGATCTGCTGCTCGGAGGGCCGGCTGGCCAGCAGATGCCGAGCGGCCCACCAGGTCTGGCCGAAGCCCAGGGGCCGGAAGCCGAACATCCGGTAGAGCGCGGCGGACTCGGCGGCCGCGTTGGCCACGACGTAGCGGCAGCCGAGATCAAGCAGGAACCGGAGCAGCCATCCGATCCGGTCCAGGCCGGGGCCGGGTGTCCGGCTGGCCGGCACGATGAGCAGATCATGCAGACCGACCACACCACCACCCTCGCCGTTGCCGCTGGCACAGATCGACACCTGGCCGATCGGTCGGCCCTCCTGCCACATCACCACATGCCAGACCCGACGAGGCTGCGTCTGGATCATCGCCTGACGGATCCGCCAGGAGTCCGGGTGGTAGCAGAGCAGCTCAGGAACGCTCCAGTCGTCGAACCGGTCGGGCACCGACATCGTGACGACGGCATCGAGCTCGGCACGCGTCGGGGGCGGCTCGACGCCGGCAAGGTCGAGCAGCATCCAACGTGGTCGTCCGCCCTGCCGCAGCCCCCGCGCCGCCAGCCACGACCCGAGTCGCGCGTCGTACGGCTCAGACATGGCCCAGAAGCTGAGCAGGTCGACATCGCTGGTGCGGCAGTCCTCGACGATGTCGTGGACCCGTGCCCGCAGGTCCGCGCCGCCGGGGTCGGTGACGGCGACGGTGACCTCCCTCGCCGGTTGCGAGGTTACCGCCCGGATCAGCCCCGCCTCGGCGACGATCTTCCCGCCGCCGGCGACGGCAATCTGGCGCAGCCATTCGACGTGGTTGTCGACGCAGGCCCGCAACAGCTCCGGTGCCGTGGCGTCGCGGGTCAGGAATCGCATCGGTCACCGTCCCCGGCGTCGGCGAGCGCAGCCCGCACCCAGATGACCATCGCACGAATGGTGCGGGTTTCCAGGATCGCCCGTACGGACACGTCCAGGTCGAGATCCTCACCGACCCGGGCGATGATCCGCACCGCGTGCAGTGAGCTGCCTCCGAGGGAGAAGAAGTCCGCGTCGTCGGCGAGGTGCGGAGTGTCGAAGACCTCCTGCCAGGCCGCCCGGACCACGGCCTCCACGTCGGGCGGTGACACCTGTGCTGCGGTCACGGTTCCTGCCCTGGTGCGGCGGATCCCGGATATGCGAACGAGAGGGCACGCCCCCGTCGCTCCACCGCGCTGGCCCCGGTCTCGCTGAGGTAGCGGCGGACGAGGGCCTCGGTGCCGGGTGCCGGCCGCATCACCACCCCGCGTTCGTCGGTCTCGACCCGATCGAGGTCGTGCTCGGCCAGGAACGCGGCGATCTGCTCGGCGGCGGTCGCTCGCCGGGCAAGTGTCCGGACCCGCCCGGCCGGGCTCAGGCCCGGATACATGACGTCGAGCAGCAGGACCAGCCGCGGCTCGGTGCCGGTGTGCCAGACCTCGTGTTCGAACGAGTCGTCGAAGACGATGCAGCGACCCTCCTGCCAGGTCAGCCGCTCGTTGCCGACCCGGATCACCGGTCCGGGCGGGGTGCGCAGGCCGAGGTGCACCCGCAGTTGGGCGTTGGTCCGCCCGCAGTGCGGCAACACGTGGCTGCCGGGCTCCAGCCAGGACAGGGTCGCCACGCCGGGGCCGAACGTGGTCGCCTCCGGGATCTGCGCCACTGCGGCGGCGGTCGCCGGGAACAGCGCGCAGGCCTGTTCCTGACGCCGACCGGCCTCGTAAAGCACCACCTGCTCCCAGCCTCCGGAACCCAGCAACGGCTCGTCGACCGGGGCGAAGCCGGTGCGTCCGTTGGCCATCACCGACTCCACCTCGGCCGAGATCGCCGGATAGCTGGCTTCGAGGTGGGCGACGAACCAGAAATCGTCCGGATCGTAGACCGGCTGGTCACTGCCGTCGGGCAGGTAGTCGACCGGGCGCTGCAGCGGGTCCGCCCACACGCCCTGCCCCACCGCGAGTTCTGCGGTCGCCCGGACCAGATCGGGTCGATCCTCGCGGAGCATGGCGTCGATCAGCGCCGCGTAGCGTCGACGCAGTTCCATCGTGATCTGCGGGTCGGCCGTCGTCATCTCGTTGACCTCCCTCACGCCGGCCTCGGCGCGCTGATGGCGCGCGTCGCGGCGCGGACGTTGTCGATGACTTTCCGCACGGCGTGATCGTCCAGTCCCTGGTGCAACGGCAGGCACAGGGTCTCCCGGGCGGCCTGCTCCGCGCCGGCCAGCCGGGGCCCTTGGTAGCCGTACGCCGCCACGGTGTGCAGCGGAAGGTACCGAAACGTGGTGTAGATGCCGGCGTCGTACAGCCGTCGCGCCACCTCGTCGCGGGCACCCGTAGGCAGCCCGATCCAGTAGAAGGTGTACGACGTGCGGTGCCCGGCGGGCAGCGCGGGTGGATGCCGCAGCAACCCGAGATCGGCGAACTGTGCGTCGTACTCCTCGGTGACGGCACGTCGCCGGCTGATGAAGGCGGGCAGCCTGCGTAGTTGGACAAGTCCAATCGCGGCGCAGATGTCGTTGGTGATGGACCGGCGGCTGAACGACTCCACCTCGAACTCCCACCAGCGGGTCGCGTCGCCGCCGGCCTGGGTGAAGCCCGCGGTCTGCCGCATCCCGAGGTAGGTTGTCGTGCCGACCTGCCGGGCCAGCGCCGCATCGCGCAGCCACATCATTCCGCCGTCGCCGGTGACCAGTGTCTTCATGGCGTCGAAGCTCCACACGCCGATGTCCCCGAAGGTGCCGCAGGCCCGGCCGTCGACGGATGACGCGACCGCGCACGCGGCATCCTCCACCAGAAACAGTCCACGCTCGCGGCACAGCCGGGAGATGGCGACGACGTCGCCGGGGTAGCCGCCGTAGTGCAGCACGAGCACGCCCACCGTCCGCGCCGTCAGGGCGGCGTCGACGTGCCCGACGCTCGGATTGAGGGTCGTGGGGTCGACGTCGCAGAAGACCGGGGTGGCACCCCGGGCGGCGATGGCGTTGGCCGCCCCGACGAAACTGACGCTCGGCAGCACGACCTCGTCACCGGGGCCCACCCCGAGCACCTCCATGGCCACGAACAGTCCCTCGGTACACGAGTTCACCGATCGGACCTCGTCGGCGGGCACGCCGAGATGGTCGGCGAACGCCGCCTCGAAGGTCTCCGTACGCCGTCCCCGGCCCAGCCAGCCGCTGGCGAACACCTCACGGACAGCGGCGACCTCCTCGTCGCCGAGGGTCGGCTGGAACACGTTGATCATGACAGGCTCCTGATCCTGCCGCCCGCCGCCACCTGCCCGGGCAGGCGTGCCCGCACCGACTGGTACACCTCGTCGACGGAGATGTCGCTCAGGCAGCGGGGATAGGGGCCGTCCACCCCCGCGTACGGGTAGTGGCAGGCATGAACGCAGGGCATCGTCGTGGTGCCGGCGCCGCGCGGCAGGTTCCTGATCGTCTGGCACGGGTAGCGGTGGTTGACGCCGTGATGCCGGGGGTAGATGCGGGTCCACAGGAACTCGGTCGGGGTGGGCCCGTAGAGGACCACCGTCTGACGTCGCAGCGCGGCGGCGAGATGGGCCGGAGCCGAATCACTACCGACGAGGACGTCCACGCTGTCCAACATGGTGGCCAGGGTGTTCAGCGTCGCCCCGGCGACCACACGTACCCGGGTCGCCGGACCCACCTGACCGATGCGGGTCCGGAGCAGGTCCAACTCGTCCGCCTCGTCGGCGTCACCCACCAGCAGGATCGTGCCGACCGTCCCGGCCAGCCGCCGGGCCAGCTCGACGTAGCGGTCCTGCGGCCATCGGCGGTTCCAGTGTCGGGCCCCGCCGGGGTGCAACCCGACGACCGGACCGGGTGTGGGGGGCACCGGCTCCGGTCGGAACGGCAGCGGCGGGAGCACGTCGGCCGGCCCGGTCAGCGCGACACCCAGCGTCGCCGCGAGCCCCCGTGCGTAGTCGTACAGGTCCGGCTGGCCGAACACGGGACGGGGCAGGCGGATGACGTCGGTCAGGCCGGCGCTGCCGGTGTACCCGACCGCGAACCCCAGCCGCCGGGCGACGCCGGCCTGCTCGGCGGCGCTGCCGCCCAGGGTCCGGCTGTCGGGATCCACCACGCACAGGTCGTGGGCGCCAGCCCGCAGCCGCCCGAGGAACTCCTCGGTCGAGGCCACGCTCGTGTCGTCGTGCGCGGGGCAGATCATGACGAGATCGGCGTACGTGTGGTGGGCGAGGAACTCGGCGAACCGGCCGGCGGCGGCGCTGGGCAGCACGAAGGTGACCGTCGCGTCGGGGTACGCCCGGCGAAGCAGGTGCAGCAGGATGTTGCGGTGCAGCAGGTCACCGAGGCCGGGTTCCCAGAGCTGGGCGAGCAGGCAGACCCGCCGTACGGCCGGTTCCGTACGGCGCGCCTCGCCCACCTGGTGGCTCATCCCGGCGCCTCGCCGCGCGCCGCCCGACCGTCGGGCACGGCCGGCCCGCGCCGCAAGACCCGCCGATGCTGTCGCCTCATGTGGCCGGCTCGCCGACGACGAGACGTCCCGTGCCGCTCATGGTGGCCAGATCCACGTCCGCGATGCAGCGCACCGGCACGAAGTCGAGGGTGAGGTCGCCGGCCAGGTGGACCGGGCCGGTGGCGGTGTCGAAGTCCGCGCCGTCGACGCTGCTGGCCGTGGCGTCGATCCGCACGCCCAGCTCCGTGCCGCCCCGGGTGTTGGTGAAGCGGATGAAGACATATCCGCGCTCGATCGCCTCGCGCAGCGCCGGGCCGGTCCGTTCGGGGCGGATGACGACCTCCACCGGGTGGTCGCCTCGGGACAGCCGGTCGACGAGTGGTTCCTCGTCGTCCAGCGGCTCGGCCTCCTCGGTGACCGGCTCGTTCGCCATGCGTTCCATGTACTGCCGCAGGCTCAGCGGGCGCATGTCGGTCCACACCTGATCGATGTGGGCCAGGCAGTCGGCTTTCGGTCCGACGGTGCCCTCGTCCCGCCAACCCGGGGGCAGGTCCCGGTCGGCGGGCCAGATCGAGTACTGCTCCTCGTGGTTGAGCACCACCCGGTAGACCTCGACCGGGTCGTCGCTGTCGTCGGACATCGTGTGTTCCTCTCAGTCGGCGGGCAGGTCGGCAAGGCGGATGCTCGGCCGTGCGGTCACCTGGTCGATCTGGCGGTCGAGCCCCCGCACGAGCGCGTCCACCCGATGCGGCGGGAACCGGGCCGGATCGGCGCGCACCAGAAGTGCCTCACCGTCACGGTGTTCGGCCAGTTCCAACTCGATGGCGGCCCGTCCCGGGTGGGCGCCGGCGCCGCGCAGGGCAAGATCCGACTCCCGGAAGAGTTCGATCGACAGTCCGTGTCGCGCCAGAGTCCGTTCGCCCCGGGTGGTGTCGCTGGTGGGGGGTGTCCGGCAGTAGTTGATCAGAACTTCCCCGGGCAGTCCTCCGGGCGCCCGTTCGGTCGCGAGCCGGCGCAGCACGCCGTACGGGACGTACCGGACCACCGAGTCCAGCAGGCCGGCGTGCACCCTTCGGACGAGGTCCTGGAAGGTCATCGTGGTCAGGTCGGTGGTGTCGACAGCGAACACCAGACGGTCGGTGAACGGCCCGATCACGGGGCCGAGGCCGGCGTAGTCACGCAGGTCAAACGTGGTCTGGAAGACCGGTCGCCGGGCAGGCTCGGTGTGCTGGCCCCACCAGGTCAGCAGCGCCACGATGGCGAGCGGGCCGGCGTTGCCGGCGTGCGCGCTGACCTGGCACAGCCGCTGCCAGCGGGATCGGGTCATGCTCAGCTGCGCCTGGTGCCGCACTCGCACCGCCGGCCCGTCGACGGGCCGCGGCCACCGGTCCAGCTGCCGTGACCACCAGGCGATCCGCCCGCCGTGCTGACCGGCGAGTTCGGCGCAGGCCGCCGCGGCCTGGGTGAACGTCGGATACTCGTCCGGGCGGAACCGGCCGAGGTAGTGCTGCATGACCGCACCGAGGAGCAGGTAGAGCGACCGCAGGTCGACCAGGAGAGGATGGCCGCTCACCGCCAGCACGACCTCGGCGGGAGCGGTACGGACCACGCTGAGCACCACCGACGGCGCGCAGTGGTGGCCCGCGGAGCGTCGATGGTTGTCCAGCACGTCGAGGCAGGTGCCGTCGCCGTCGACCGTGGTCTGTTGCACCCGGGGGCTCGCCGGTTGCACGACGGGCTCCTCGCCCGGTTCGGTCACGAATCCGGCTCGCAGCACGTCGAAGGCGGCGACGACCTGTCGTGCCGACGCGGCGAGCCGGGTGTCGTCGACCGTGCCGGTGAGCCGCAGCGCCCTGGTGTGCACGGGGCACGGCCCGATGTCATGTCGACTGTGCCACAGCTCGCGCTGGGTGGCGGTCATCGGCAGCACCACGGGATGCCGCCCGGCGGTGGCCACCTGACTCATCGGTCGGCACCTCCGGCGTCTGCCGTCGCCGGCGGCGACGCGGCCGACGGATTCGGTAGCGCACCGAGGTCGTGGCAGTGGCGCCCGGCCATGCTCACCACGATCCGCCGCGGCCCGGTGAACGGCTCCCGCCCGTGCGCGACCAGCAGGTTGTCGACGACGAGCACGTCACCGGGACGCCAGGCGACCGCCACCGCCTCGGCGTCGTACGCGGCACGGATCTCCGCGACCAGGTCGGCGGGGATGGGGGTGCCGTCGCCGTACGTGACGTTGAGCGGCATCCCGTCCGGACCGAGTTGCGCGGTCAACGCGTCGGCCAGCGAACGGTCCAGAGCCGAGACGTGGAACAGGTTGACGTGGTTGAACCACACCTCCTGCCGGTGGTGCGGATGGCGCAGCAACGCCGGACGCACCTGGGCGGTATGCAGCCCGCCGGCACCGCGCCAATGCAGATCGATCGCCTCCTGGCGGCAGTACGCCTCGACCTGGTCCCGGTTCGCCGTGCCGAACGCCTCCGGCCAGGACAGGCCGGCCCCATCACCGAAGCTGCGCAGGTAACGCACGCCGCGGTCGCGGAAGCCCGCCACGGTGGCCGGTGCCAGGCGGGCGAGGACCCGACGGCAGTCGGCGACCGGGGTGGTGCCACCCGAGTGCGGCGCATCGAGGCAGCAGAACACCAACCGGGTGGGAAAGCAGCGCTGGTAGGCGTTCTCGTTGTGCAGCGGGATGCGCTGGTCCGGCGGGTACTCGGTCGAGGTGTAGACACCGGGGGTCAGTTCGCTGCGCGGCGTGGTCCGTTCCCGGTAGGGCAGGGCGGCACCGCCCACGGATGTCGCCACCCGACTGAACGTGACCAGGTCGACGGCGAACCCGGTGAACAGGACGGCGCCGTGCCGGGCGAGCCAACCGTCGACGACGCCAGGGTGCTCGTCGACCCATCCGGCGAGGTCCACCTCCTCGGTCGGGTGTACCTCGTACGGGAAGTCGAGCGCGCCGCTGGGCTGCACCCAGTGGGCCGTCGCGGCACTCACCGGCCTGCGACGGCCGCCACGAAAACCGAACTGACCCGTCACGCCCCACCGTCCGGCACCGGTGCTGTCCGGAAGACTCCGTCGAGGCGTCGCAGCATCCGCGCCTCGCGGTCGCGGGCAGCGTGGTGGTCCGGATCCGGTGATCCGCCGAGGATCGTGTGCAGCAGCTCGTGGTGGTCGGACAGCCGCAGCATGGTGCCGGCGACATCGGGATCGACCTCGCCGACCGGACACAGGCCGAGGCCGGCCCCGGCGGCGACGGCCATCAGGGTCTGCAGGATCGCGCCGGCTTCGATCAGGCAGTAGTCACGGGCCCGAGTGCCGTACATCGGTTCGACGGCGTCGCGGGCAGCCACCAGGTACACCGCGAATGACGAGGTGCGCACGGCCGGCCGGTTGACCCACGCATGGGCCTCGTCGCCGATCTCACCGCCCGGGTTGACGACGGTCAACTCGTGC
>NZ_JBFBAO010000190.1:0-13173 GCF_040682255.1 Micromonospora sp. NPDC051296
CTGCACCGGCTGCCGCTGCCGCTTCCGGTACGAGTTGATGTAGGTGTTGGTCAGGATCCGGTAGAGCCAGGCCTTGAGGTTCGTGCCCTGCTCGAACTGGTGGAAGGCGGCGTACGCCTTGAGGTAGGTCTCCTGGACCAGGTCCTCGGCATCCGCCGGGTTACGCGTCATCCGCAGGCCGGCCGCGTACAGCTGATCGACGAATGGCATTGCGTCCCGCTCGAACCGGGCCCTGCGCTCGTCCGTCTTCTCGGTGGTCAACCGCACATCCCCTCGGGTCGGATGCTTCCTCGCCGAGGATACGCGTCCGGACCTACCAGAAGATTCGGTTCCGACGGGTGTGCCCGTCGCCACCTCGACCGGTGGCACCGCCGCCGGCCAGTCCGGGCCGGTCAGCAGCTGCCTCAGCTGCCGAGCCTCCCGCTCGTCGCGTTCCCGGTTCCGGATCTCGGTCGGCACCAGTCCCCCCTCGCACAGTGGTCGTCCGAGGGGTTCAACACCCGTGGTGGGTCGGGGCATTCCTCCCGCCCCCGTTCCTGGTCCCGGCCACGGGGTATACCCGAGGCCGGGACCAGGAAAGGGCCTGGGAGCCCGATGTCGGCGGCCCGGTCCGGGCGGCCGACATCATCGAGTGCAACGACCCGGCGCGGCCGGCGGACACGCGCCAGCAGCCGCACGCCCGGCGGACCCGGCGCCGGTACGGCGTGCCGCCAGGGGGCGAAGGGCTCAGCCCCGCGCCCAGCTGTGCTCGCGCAGCCAGTCGAGCACCACGGCGGCCGTGCCGGCTGGGTCACCGCGCAGGTCGTGCCGCTCTCCTGGACGGGCCACCACCCGCACCTCCGGCCCCGGTTCCGGCATGCCGAACGGGTCCCGGTCGCCGTTGACCACCAGGGTCGGCACGCCGGTCGCCAGTTCTCCGGCTCGGCTGCGCTCCGGCCGTCCGGGTGGGTGCAGCGGGAAGGCGAGCGCGACCACCCCGGCGGCGCCCACGGCGGTCGCGGTGCGGCAGGCCACCCGCGCCCCGCTGGACCGGCCGCCCGTCACCAGAGGTACCTCCGGAAAGCGGGCTCGCAGCGCGGCCAGCACGGTGGTCCACGCCTCGTCGAGGTGCCCGGCGGGCGCCGGCGCACGCCGGCCGGCGACCCGGTACGGCTGGGTCACCCGGGCCACGACGAGCCCGGCGGCCACCGCGCCGTCGCGGAGCGCCAGCAGGTCGGGGGCGTCAACTCCGCCACCCGCGCCGTGCCCCAACGCCAGCAGCGCCCGGGCCGGGCCGACCGGTGTGTCGAGATCGACCCGAGCCGGACCGCGCGGAGTCTCGATGATGTCCTGGTGCGGCACCCCACCATTCTGCGGCCCGACAACCGCCCATCCGCCGCAAGGACTGCCACCGACGGGCAGTTCACCGGACGGCGGTCAGCTCAGCGGCACCAGGGTGAGCAGTCGGTCGCGCACCGGAGGACCTGCCTCGCTGGCGGCGTCCGGATCGGGTTGCACCTCGCCGCGCCAGGCCACCAGCATCGCCCGTCGCTCGCGTGGAGTGGTGCCACCCCACACGCCGTGGCAGTCGCCGACCTCCAACGCCCAGGCCAGGCAGGAACCCTGCACGTCGCAGCTGCGGCAGAGCGCCACCGCCGCGTCGGCCGGTTCGTTCGGCGCCGGAAAGAACGTCTCCGGGTCGACACTCTGGCAAGTGCCTCTGGTGCGCCAGGCTTCATCCTGTCGCCGTTCGTGCAGCGCTCGCAGCAGTCGCGGATCACGCCGCGCGGCGGCCACCTCGTGCGGACGGGGCATACGCGCCCGTGTCATCCACCCACCTCCCCCGTGGGACCAGCAATATCGATGGATGTCGTTCACCTTGTGCGAACGGCATCCACCACCGGCGCTGTGTTGTATCGCACTTGCGCACGCGGGGACAAGACTCTGCCGGGAAGTTGGCAAAACAACCGAGTGAACTTTCACCCGCAACCGCGGCAAATCACTCCCGACAATGCGCGGTGCGTAATCAGAACAGCATCATGCCTTCCGGCTCGGCGCGCGGCGCCAGGGGCACCCGGGCGGTCAGCTCCGGGCCGTCGTTGCGGACGTCACCCACTGCCGGCCCCACCGGCCGGATCTCCAGACCGGCGAGCCAGTCGAGCGGGGGCGGCGCGAGCAGCTCGGTCGGATCGCCGGCCGCGCCCAGCCAGGTCGCCCAGCGGTCGGGCGGCAGCAGCAGCGGCATCCGGTCGTGCACCTCGGCCAACTCGCCGAGCGCGTCGGTGGTCACCACACTGCAGGTCAGCAACGGGCCGGCGGGACCGTCCCAGACCGACCAGATGCCGGCGAAGGCGAGCACCGAGCCGTCCAGCGGGGTCATGTAGAACGGCTGCTTCGCCCCGCCCGGCTGGCGAACCCACTCGTACCAGCCGTCGGCGGGCACCAGGCACCGGCGGCGGGCGAAGGCGGGGGCGTACGCCCGGCTGGTGGCGACCGTCTCGGCCCGGGCGTTGATCATGCGGGCGGCGCCGGCGGGCGACCGGGACCACCCGGGCACCAACCCCCAGCGGCCGAGCGAGAGCGCACGGTGCCCCTCGGGGCTCACCCGGACCAGCGGCACCGGGTCGGTCGGCGCGACGTTGTGGTCGGCGACGAGCCGCCCGCCGGTCTCGTCGGCGGACTCGAACAGGCCGCTCAGGTCACCAGCGCTCCGGGTCGTGGCGTACCTCCCACACATGCCGCACACGCTAGCGCGCCGCCGGCCGCCCGGCTGTCCCGTCCACCGGGAGCGGCCTCGACGGTACCGGCCACTCACGGCCCGGACACGGCAGAATGTAGCTGTGGGGAACCTGACCGCGACCCGGCCGCTACAGCCGTGGACCGCACCGACGGCGAGCGATCCGGTGACGGCGTCGCTGCGCCTGCCCGGCTCCAAGTCGATGACCAACCGGGCTCTGGTGCTCAGCGCGCTGGCCACCGGCCCCTCGACACTGGCCAAACCGCTGCGCGCCCGGGACACCGAACTGATGGCCGCGGGGCTGCGGGCGATGGGCGCGCACGTGTCGATCGCCGACGACGAGCGCTGGCTGGTGCGGCCGCACCGGCTGGTCGGCCCGGCGCACGTCGACGTGGGCCTCGCCGGCACGATCATGCGCTTCGTACCCCCGGTGGCGGGGCTGGCCGAGGGGCAGGTCACCCTCGACGGCGACCCGCACGCCCGCACCCGGCCGCTCGGGCCGCTGATCGAGGCGCTGCGCTCGCTCGGGGTACGCATCGACACCACCGGGCCCGGCAGCCTGCCGCTGGTGGTCCAGGGCGCCGGTCGGGTCACCGGCGGCGAGGTGGTGATCGACGCCTCCGCCTCCAGCCAGCTGGTCTCGGGGCTGCTGCTGGCCGCACCCCGCTTCGACCGCGGTGTGGTGGTCCGGCACGTCGGCCCGCCCGTGCCCTCCGCGCCCCACCTGCGGATGACCGTGCAGATGCTGCGGGCCGCCGGTGCGGCGGTCGACGACAGCACCCCCGACGTCTGGGTGGTCGAGCCGGGCCCGCTGACCGGGCGCGGCTGGGAGATCGAGCCGGATCTTTCCGGTGCGGTGCCGTTCTTCGCCGCCGCCCTGGTCACCGGCGGTGAGGTGACCCTGCAGGGCTGGCCGCCGCGCGGCAGCGCCCAGCCGGTGGAGCGGCTCCGCTCGCTGTTGCAGCAGATGGGTGCGGAGGTCACGCTCACCACTGCGGGGCTCACCGTACGGGGCACCGGGACGGTGCGCGGCCTGCACGCCGACCTGTCGGACGTCAGCGAGCTGACCCCGGCGCTGACCGCGCTGGCGATGCTCGCCGATTCCCCATCGGTGTTCACCGGGGTCGGTCACATCCGGGGGCACGAGACCGACCGGCTGGCCGCGCTGACCCACGAGTTCACCGCACTGGGCGCGGACGTCACCGAGTCGCCCGACGGTCTGGAGATCCGGCCCCGACCGCTGCGCGGCGGGGTGTTCCGCACCTACCACGATCACCGGATGGCGCACGCGGCGGCGGTGGCCGGTCTCGCCGTGCCCGGCATCGAGTTGGATGACGTGGCGTGCACCTCGAAGACCATGCCCGAGTTCCCGGCACTATGGTCGGCGATGGTGACCGGCAAGAGCTGAGCGAGCGGAAGGGGCGGCCCTGGCGACCAGGCGGCGGGAGTACGACGAGGACGACGTCCGGGTCCGGCCCGGGAAGTCCTCGCGTCCGCGTACCCGCACCCGACCCCAGCACGCCGACGCGAAGGACGGCTTCGTCATCGCGGTGGACCGGGGACGGTACACCTGCGTGCTGGCCGGAGCCGGGCCGGACGTCCCCACCGTCACCGCGATGCGCGCCCGCGAGCTGGGACGCAAGTCCGTGGTGGTCGGCGATCGGGTCGGCCTGGTCGGCGACACCTCGGGGGCGCCCGGGGCGCTGGCCCGGATCGTCCGGATCGAGCCGCGACGGTCCGTGCTGCGGCGCACCGCCGAGGACGACGCCAGCACCGCCGAGGGGCGGCTGGAACGGGTGGTCGTCGCCAACGCCGACCAGTTGGTGATCGTCAGCGCGCTGGCCGACCCGCCGCCACGCACCGGGTTCATCGACCGCTGCCTGGTGGCCGCGTACGACGCGGACATCGAGCCGCTGCTCTGCCTGACCAAGGCCGACCTGGCCGGCCCGGAGGCGGTGCTCGACTACTACACCGAGCTGGAGCTGCCGTACGTGCTCATCCGGCCGGACTCGGCGCTGGACGCCCTGCGCAGCCTGCTCGCCGGGCGGCTCTCGGTACTCGTCGGGCACTCCGGCGTCGGCAAGTCGACGCTGGTCAACCGCCTGGTCCCGGAGGCCGACCGGGCGGTCGGCACGGTCAGCGCGATCGGCCGGGGCCGGCACACCTCGACCAGCGCGGTCGCGCTACGGCTGCCCGCCCTGCCCGGCGCGCAGGACGATCCGGGCTGGATCGTGGACACCCCCGGCGTACGCAGCTTCGGGCTGGCACACGTCTCGGCCGAGAGCCTGCTGCACGGCTTCCCGGACCTGGTAGAGGCCACCGTCGACTGTCCGGCGAACTGCCCGCACACCGCCGACGAGATCGACTGCGCCCTGGACGCCTGGGTCGCGCAGGGCCGGGCGGACCCGCGCCGGCTGGCCTCGTACCGCCGGTTGCTGGCCTCCCGGGCCGGCGAGACCGACCCGCGCGGCGAGGCCGACCCGCGCGGACGCCCGGAGTGAGCCGACCCGCCCGCACCGCACCGCCGGCCCCCGGCCTCGGCCCGCACCGCCGGCCGGCCCGCGGCGTCGGGCCGGCACCGGCGTCGCTACGGTGTCCGGCATGACCGGATACGCCGACGACCTCGCCCTCGCCCACCGGCTCGCCGACGCCGCCGACGCGATCTCGGCGGCCCGGTTCCGCGCGCTCGACCTGCGGGTCGAGTCGAAGCCCGACCTGACCCCGGTCTCCGACGCGGACACCGCGGTGGAACGTGAGATCCGCGCCCTGCTGGCCGAGCACCGACCGGATGACGGCCTGCTCGGCGAGGAGTACGGCGCGACACCGGCGGCCGGCACGCGGCAGTGGGTGGTGGACCCGATCGACGGCACCAAGAACTTCGTCCGTGGGGTGCCGATCTGGGCCACCCTGATCGCGCTGCTGGAGGACGGCCGGCCGGTTGCCGGGCTGGTCTCCGCGCCGGCGCTGGGCCGCCGCTGGTGGGCGGCGCGCGGCACCGGGGCGTACGCCGGCCCGGACGCGTCCCGGGGCGAACCGATCCGGGTCTCCAGGGTGACGAAGCTGGCCGACGCGAGCCTCTGCTACTCCTCGCTGGGCGGCTGGGAGGATGCCGGCCGGCTGGAGCCGGTGCTCCAGCTGATGCGGGACACCTGGCGCAGCCGGGCCTACGGGGACTTCTACGGTTACATGCTGTTGGCCGAGGGTGCGCTGGACGTGATGATCGAACCCGAGTTGTCGCTCTGGGACGTGGCCGCACTGGTACCCATCGTGACCGAAGCCGGTGGCACGTTCACCGATCTGGCCGGCCGTCCCGCCCCCGCCGGCGACGAGAACAGCGCCGTGGCCAGCAACGGCGCGCTGCATCCCGACCTCCTCGACCGGCTCGGTCAGCCGGCCGCGCGCTGACGCCAGGTAGCCTCTATCCTCGCCAGGTGGCTACCTCGGGTTGGTGTTTCCTGGCGGCGATGATCGTCGCGTACGGTGTCGCCAACCTGTTGCAGTCGGTCGCCGCCGCCCGCACCACCGTGCACCACACCTTCGACCCCGGGTTGCTGCTCCGCCTGGCCGGGCACCGCACCTACCTGGTCGGGCTGTTCTGCCAGGTGGGCGGGTTCGTGCTGGCCTTCCTGGCCCGACGGGACCTGCCGCTGTTCCTGGTGCAGGCGAGCGTGGCGGCCGGGCTGGGGGTCACCGCCATCCTCGGCGTGCTGGTGCTGAAGTGGCGGCTGCCGGTGGCCGAGGTCGCGCTGCTGCTGCTGCTCTTCGCCGGGATCACCGCGCTGGTGCTGTCCGCGCGGCCGGCGCCGTCGAAACAGCTCGGCACCGCGGGGATGATCGTCCTACTGGCGACCCTCGGGGTGATCGCGGTGCTGGGCTTCTTCGCGGTCCGGCTGCACGGCGCGCCCGGCTCGGTGGCGCTCGGCTCACTCGCCGGGCTGGCCTTCTCCGCCGCCGCGGTGGCCGCCCGACCGCTGGCCTCCGCGTCGAGCTGGGACGCGTTCCTCGCCGACCCGCTGCTCTACCTGCTCGTCGGCCACTCCGTCGTCGGCCAACTGCTGCTCGGGCTGGCGATGCAGCGGGGTTCCACCACGGCGGCGGTGGCCGCCATGGACGCCGCCGGCGCGGTGCCCGCCGCGATCGTCGGCCTGCTGCTGCTCAACGACAAGATCTGGCCGGGCCGGGAGTGGCTGGCCGGAGTCGGCTTCCTGGTCACCCTCGCCTCGGTCATCGGCCTCACCCGGTACGCCGAACCACAGCACCACCACGCCGTCGCCCGCCCAAGAAGCAGGGGCCCCCTGTTAACGCCTGGTGTAGAGAAGGGGCCCCTTCTTAACACCATGCAGGCGGAGCCGGCGACTCAGGCTGCCTCGACCGGTTTACGCCGGCCGACCACCCGCTCGTAGAGCCGCTCCAGGGCACCCGCTGTCCGTTCCCAGGTGTAGCTGCACCGGACCCGGTCCACCGCGGCGTGCCCGTACGCGAACCGGCCCGCGTTGTCGGTGAGCAGTCGACGCAGCGTCATCCCGAGGGTGCGTACGTCGCCCGGTGGCACCAGCTTGCCGGTGACCTCGTCGACCACGGCGTCGGCGATACCGCCCATGGCGTAGCCGACCACCGGGACACCGCAGGCCATCGCCTCCAGCGAGACCCGGCCGGCCGAGGAGTAGTGCGGTGTGCAGGCGACCACGTCGGCCGAGCGGTACCAGGTGGCCATCTGGTCGTGCGGCACCACACCCACCAGGTGCACCTGCTCGGCCACGCCGACGCGCTCGGCCAGCTCGCGCAGCCGGCGGGCCTCGGCGTGGTTGGCCAGCCGCTCGGCCGGCGGGCCTCCGGCGATCACCAGCTCCGCGTCGCCGACCAGGCGCATCGCACGGATCAGGTCGTCCTGGCCATGACCACGGGAGAGCCCACCCACGGAGAGGATCCGGGACCGCTGGTCGCGCGGGGCGGCCTCGCCGTCGGGGTGGAACCGCTCGGTGTCCACGCCGGTCGGGACCATCGCGACCGAGGTTCGTTGCAGGCCCATCCGGGTCAGCTCGTCCACCTCGTCGTTGCACTGGGCCACCGCCATGTCCACCGCCCTGGTCAGCGCCCGTTCCAGCGGGATGCGGGTGCCGGGCCCGTCGTACTGCGGGCCGAGGTGACGCAGCTGCTCCATGCCGATCGAGTGGAACGTCTGCACCACCGGGATGTCGGTCTCCCGGACCGCGTGCGCGGCGGCCAGCCCACCGACCCAGTAGTGACCGTGCACGACCTCCGGCGTCCAGTCCCCCGCCCACCGGTCGGCCAGCCACTGGCCGAACTCGGCCACGTACGGCACCAGCTCGGCGGTGGGTATCGGCGCGACCGGACCGACGGTTGCCCGCTCCATCCGGTAGCCGTCGACGTCGGTGCGCTCCGCCGCCTCCGGGTCGTCCCGGCGGGCGTACACCCGGACGTCGTGACCTCGCCCGGCCAGCTCGGCGGCCACTCGCGCGATGTGCTGGTAGGTGCCGACGACGGTCCCGTCGTCGGACGGCGGCGCAGCGGCGTGGGCGCAGACGAGGCCGACGCGCATGGGTCACCTCCATGCGGATGATTCGGTGGTCCTCCGGTCAGAGCGTCCCATTAACCAGGGCCCCAGGAGCCGAAACCTGGCACTCGGCCGCTTACCGGGGTGGCGGAGCAGCCCCACCTGTTCCCGGCGTCACGATCGGCGCGGGGCGGTACCGGTTATGGCGGGAGGGCAGCGGGTAGTGGTCAGGCATGCGCGAGGACGAGTACCCGAGCCCGGTGTCCGATCCCGAGGCCGACGGCCTGCCCGACACCGCCGACGACGACTCGACGGCCGGGGACGACGTGCTGACCGGTCGGGAGGCGGACGGCCCGGCCCCCGCCCAGCTGCCCGGTGACCGGACGCCGGTGGCCGTCGACGAGTTCGGTACCACCGCCGAGGAGCAGCTCGACGGCGAGTCACTGGACTACAAGCTCAGCCGAGAGCAGTTCGAACTTCCGGTCGACGACCCGCTGGCCGGGCCGGTCGACCCGGACATCGCGGCCGAGGCGGACAGCCGGGAGCAGGCGGCGCAGGCGCAGCTCGACGCCGACGTGATCGATCCGGGCCCTACCTCCGACCCGCACTCTCCGGTCTCGCTCTACGACCACGACCGGCTGGGCAGCGTCGCGGACGCCACGGTGGGCCGGCTGGTCGAGCCGGACGAGGGGACGCACACCGACCAGGAGACCGATTCGATCGCGTACGACGCGGGTGCCGCCGGCGGCGGGGCCAGCGCCGAGGAACTGGCCGTGCACGAAACCCGGCCGCCGCACTCGGTCTGACTCAACCGTCGAAGCTCAACCGTCGAGGCCGCGTTCGATCGCGTACCGGGTGAGTTCGACCCGGTTGTGCAGCTGGAGCTTGCCGAGCGTGTTCTGCACGTGGTTCTGCACCGTCCGGTGCGACAGCCCGAGCCGTTCGGCGATCTGCTTGTAGGACATCCCCTTGGCCACCAGTCGCAGCACCTCGGTCTCCCGTTCGGTGAGCCGGGGTGCCGCGTCCTCGGTGCCGGCCGGTGCGCGCTCCCGAGCGGCGGCCAGCCGGCGGTACTCACCGAGCACCAACCCGGCCAACCCGGGCGTGAAGACCGGCTCCCCGGCGGCGGTGCGGCGTACCGCGTCGAGGAACTCCGCCAGCCCGGCGGACTTGAGCAGGTAGCCGGTGGCGCCCGCCTTCACCGCGTCCAGCACGCCCTGCTGCTCGCCGCTGGCGGAGAGCATGAGCACCCGTACGTCGGGCCGGGCCGCGCGCAGCCCACGGATCACCTCCACCCCGGAGATGTCCGGCAGTTGCAGGTCGAGCACCACCACGTCGGGTCGCGCCGCGGCGACCACCCGGATCGCCTGGCGCCCCTCGCCGCAGCTGGCCACCACCTGATGACCGGCCTCGGCGAGGTCGCGGGCCACCCCTTCCCGCCACATCGGGTGGTCGTCGACGACCATCACGCGTACGCCGCTCAAGGTTCTCTCCTCGGCACGGTGAGTTCGACCTCGGTGCCGGCACCGGGGGCGGAGCTGATCCGAGCGGTCCCGCCGAGGTCGGCCACCCGGCCCCGGATCGCCTGGGCCACGCCCAGCCGGCCCTGGGCCACGGCCTCGGCGAGCCGGTCCGGCGCGAAGCCCGGGCCCTCGTCCCGGATCGACACGGTCACCGTCGAGCCCTCGTCCTCGACCAGCACCCAGGCGCGTCCGCCGCCGTGCCGGGCCGCGTTGTCCAGTGCCGCTCCGGCGGCGGCGGCCAGCTCGCGGGCCACCGTCGGGGACAGCGGCACCGGGCTCGCCGGCGCGGACAGCGAGACGGTGGCCGAGGCGTACCGACCGAGCAGCGCCCGCAGGTCCACCGGCGCGTCGGCGGGGCCGGCTGGCAGCGGACCGGTGCCGGAGATCAGCGTCCGCAGCGCCGCCTCCTGCTCGCCGGCCAGCCGGGCCAGCTCGCCCGCCTCGCCGTCGAGCCGCGCGCCGCGCCGCTGCACCAGCGCGAGCACCTGGAGCACCGAGTCGTGGATGTCGCGGGCCAGCCGCTCCCGTTCCCGGGTGGCGGCCTCCAGTTCGACGGCCCGCTGCAACCGTTCCCCGGCGGCAACCGACAGCCGCGCCACGTGCCCGACCACCACCCCGGCGAGCAGCATGAGGATCGCGCCGTTGATGGCGGTGGGGGTGGCCATGCCCCGGGTCGCCAGGTCGGTCGTGCCGAGCACCAGCGCGGCGACCGCACCGCGCCGCCGCCCGCCGGACACGGCCCAGGCCAGCACCGGCCCACCCAACCAGGCCACGGTCAGGGTCGGCAGCCCGGCGGCGAGCGCGGCCCGGCCCATCACCCACGGGGTGACCAGCAGGATCGTCACGACGACCCCGAGGTCGGCCAGGAGCAGCGGCCAGCCGCGCCGGGCCGGGGCGGCGTAGCCGACCGCGGTGACGGCGGTCCAGGCCGCCATCACCAGCACCAGGGCACCGGCGACGAGTGGGTGGGCGTACCGGTCCGCGTCGCGGACCACCACCACGACCACGTACGCCAGGGAGGCCACCCGGTACACCGCGACGGCCCGCCAGAGCGGAACCTCGAAACCACCGGGCGCGGGCACGTGCGTCACGATGCCACAGCCCGCGCGGGCGCCCCTCAGCCAATGCGGCCCAATGAACCCTGCCGTACGGTGGTAAATGCCGCGTAAACCTCTGCGATCTCCTGTCGGGACGGGCCCATGACGAACGGAGAACCCCGCACACCGCGTACGGTGGTGCCCATCGAACATGCCCTCCTGATCGCCGACGCCTTCGACCAGGCCCAGGTGACCGAGCTCCGCCACTCGGTCACCTCCTGCGCGCGCGCCGCCGGGCTACGAGACGAGCGCCTGGACGACTTCGTGCTCGCCGTCAACGAGCTGATCACCAATGCGGTACGGCACGGCGGAGGTCGGGGCTGGCTGCGCCTGTGGGAGGAGCCCGGACAGGTGCTGTGCGAGGTCTCCGACCACGGTCAGGGCATCAGCGCGCAACGCCTCGACGATCGCCGCCGCCCGGCCCCCGACACGGCCGGCGGTTGGGGCCTCTGGCTGGCCCGCGAGCTGACCGACGCGATGGACGTCGAGACCGGCCCGGCCGGCACCACGGTACGCATCACCGCCGCGACCGTCCCCACCCAGCAACACATCGGCCGCCACCGCCGGGACTGAGACCGGGCGGGGATCATTCCCAGCGGTTGCCGGTGAGCTTCTCGTAAACGTCCACGTAGCGGGCGCGGGTGGCGTCGACCACCTCGGCGGGCACCTCGGGCGCCGGGCCCTGCTTGTCCCAGCCGCTCTCGGCCGCCCAGTCCCGCACGTACTGCTTGTCGTAGGAGAACTGCGCACGGCCCGGCTGGTAGGACTCGGCCGGCCAGAACCGGGACGAGTCCGGGGTGAGCAGCTCGTCGCCGAGGACCAGGTTGCCGTCCGCCGTCCAGCCCAGCTCGATCTTGGTGTCGGCGACCAGGATGCCCCGCTCGGCGGCCAGTTCGGCGCCGCGGCAGTACACGTCGATGGTCAACTGCCGGAGCCGTTCGGCGGTGTCCGCGCCGACCTTGTCGACCACCTCGGTGAAGGTCATCGGCTCGTCGTGCTCCCCCATCGGCGCCTTGGTCGACGGGGTGAAGATCGGCTCGGGCAGGATGGACGCCTCGCCCAGGCCCCGCGGCAGCTCCACGCCGGAGACGGCTCCGGTGCCTTCGTACTCCTTCAGGCCGCCGCCGGTTAGGAAGCCCCGGGCGACGCACTCGACGGGGATCATCTCCAGCCGGCGGCAGCGGATCGCCCGGCCGGCGAACTCCGCCGGCACGTCGGTGGCCGAGATGACGTGGTTGGGCACCAGGTCGGCCAGTTGCTCGAACCACCACAGCGACAGCGCGGTGAGCAGCTTGCCCTTGTCCGGGATCGGGGTCGGCAGCACCACGTCGTAGACGGAGATGCGGTCCGAGGCGACCAGGATCAGGTCGTCGCCGTCGGCGTAGACATCCCTCACCTTGCCCGAGTGCAGAAGTTCCACGGCCACAAGTACATCACGCGACGATCGTGCACCCGCTGGGGACCTCGCGCGGCCGACGGCGAAGGAAGGGCCCCTTCTTAACGCCTGGGGTAGAGCAGGGGCCCCTTATTAACGCCGACGGCCACGGGTCAGCCGGAACACCAGCACGACGATCACGGCCACCACGGCCAGGCAGCAGAGCAGGCTCAGGAAGCCGAAGAACCCGAAGCCTCGTCCCCGCCGCCGGGCGGCCTCGACGACCAGTTCCCCGGTGCCGGTCGAGGCCCACGCGGCGACCGGGACGAACACCGACAGCACGACCGTGCCCAGGAGCGTGCCGAGCCGCCCCCACCACTTGCCGAAGGAAGACATGGGCCCATCCTTGCCGAGACGCGCAACCGCAACCGGCGAACGGGATTCGTGTCAGCGGCGCGGCTCCCCTGGCGCACGGCAGCCCTCGGCCGGCGATCCGGCAGAGCCGTACCTCGCAACGGCTGGTGCACTTGGCCGGGAACGAGCAAAGGCCCCGGAACGAATCCGGGGCCTTTGTCTGACAGTAGCGGGGACAGGATTTGAACCTGCGACCTCTGGGTTATGAGCCCAGCGAGCTACCGAGCTGCTCCACCCCGCGTCGGTAGAACCAGCCTACCGCACCCACCGGCGCCCCCATCCACCGCCCCCCACCATCCGGCCCTCAACACCCCATGCCGCGAGTTACCGACACAGAGGGCCGCCATGCGGGGTGATTCCGCACCATAGCTCTCGGCTGGCCCGAACTAGTGGTGCCCGCCGGCGGGGCGGCAAGGCGCCGAAACGGGCAGAGGCCCCGGAGCGAATCCGGGGCCTCTGCCTGGTAGTAGCGGGGACAGGATTTGAACCTGCGACCTCTGGGTTATGAGCCCAGCGAGCTACCGAGCTGCTCC
>NZ_JBFBAO010000191.1:0-13081 GCF_040682255.1 Micromonospora sp. NPDC051296
GTCGATCATGGAGTAATGGTGCCCTTTCCGTGCGGCTTGGCGGCTTTCCTTCCCCACCACAACTCCTTGATCAACCCGGCGGGTGGGGGTGGGGTCAGATGAGGTGGAGTTCGCGGGCGCGGCGGACGGCATCGCGGCGGCGGGTGGCGTCGAGCTTGCGGTAGATGTTGCGGACGTGGGTCTTGATCGTGTTGACCGAGACCGACAGCTCGGCCGCGATCTCCACGTTGGACAGGATGCTCTGCAGGTACCGCAGGATCGTCAGCTCCCGCTCGGTCAGTGGCTCGCCCAACGACGCCACGGGTACGCCGGCCATGCCCCGCTCGGGCGGCACGTCGACGGTCCGGACCAGGTCGCTGACCATCGGCCAGTGCGCCGTGCCCGCGTCGAGGTGGGCGGCGAGCAGGTCCCGCAGCCCCGGCTCGGCCCGGGTGAACGGCCGGCGGTAGCCGTCCGGGGCGGCCAGGTCGAGCGCCCGCTCCAGCGTCCGCCCGGCGCGCCGGTCGTCGCCGCCGCGCACCGCGAGCAGCGCGTCGAGCAGCGCGGCGTCGAGGCGTACCGGCAGCGGCCAGTCGGCCGCCGACGCGGCCGTCCAGTCCGGCAGCAGGCGGGCGGCGGCGCGCGGATCGCCGGCCCGCAGCTCGACCCGGGCCGCCGCGACCGCCAGCGCAGCGTCCGAACGCGCCAGCGAAGCGTCCGACCCGGCCACCGCGGCTGCCGAGCCGACCAGCGGGGCGTCCGGCCCAGCCAGCGGAGCGTCCGGCCCAGCCAGCGGGGCTGCCGAGCCGGCCAGCGGGGGCGGCGGCCCGGTCGGGCGGTGGTCGGCCAGTTCCCGGGCGGTCGGCAGGTCGCCCCGGGCGCTGTGCAGGTCCACCTCGGCGGCCAGCAGCAACGCACCCAGCTCGCCGGCCCGACCCGACCACCCCTCGCGGGCCTCCACCAGCAGCCGGTGGCCGGCGGTCAGGTCCCCCTCGTCGTAGCGCAGGTACGCCCGGCACCAGGCCGCCACCGCACCGGCCGGCGGCTCCCCGGTCGCCGCGGCGGCCAGCGCCAGGTTCGCCTCGGCCTCCGCCGGCTGGCCCCGGTACATCGCGACCAGGCCCAGCGCCAGGTAGGCGTACCCGCAATCCACCTGCGCCGACCAGCCCTGACAGGGCGGCAGCGCCAGGGCCGCCCGGGCCGCCTCCTCGGCCACGCGCAGCTCGCCCCGCAGCGCCGCGAGCAGGGCCCACCGGCTGGCGCAGACCAGCTCGGTGCGGGGCCGTCCCGCCTCCCGGGCCGCCGCCAGTGCCGCCGCGAATCCGGTCGCCGCCCCGGTCAGGTCGCCGGAGTCCAGCGCGAGCAGGGCCAGCGCGGCACCGGCCACCGCCCGCACGTCGGCGTCGTCACCGGCGTCGGCGCGGGGCGCCCCGCCGGCGACCACGGCGCCCGGCTCGCGTGCTCCGGTCGGGGCCACGGCGGCGGGGCGGGTGGCGAGCAGCCGGGCGGCGGCGGTGCGTACCGCTTCGGGGTCGCCGGCCAGCCGGGCCAGGGCGAGTTCCACCGCGGCGACCAGCCGCCCGAACCGGGCCCGGCGCGGCGCCGGCAGGGCCCCGGCGTACCCGGTGGCCAGCCGGAGGTTCCGGCCGGCCGCGTCGGCGTCACCGTCGAGGGCCCGCTGGGCGGCACAGGCCAACGCGAGTTCCGGATCACGCTCCACCGCCTCCGGCGGGGGCGGCGCGGGTGCCGCCCCGGTACCAGCGATCCGGTCGTACGGTACGAGTTCCGGCCAACGGGTCACGAACAGGTCGGTGGCGCCCAGCCAGTCCCCACCGGCGAGCGCGTGGCGCAGCGCGGCCTCCGGCCGGCCGTTGCCGGCGTACCAGCCCGCCGCGCGCAGGTGCAGGCCGCGCAGGTCCTCGGCGGGCAGCCGCGCCAACTCGCGGTACAGCAGGTCGGCCAGGAGCGGATGGCAGCGGTACCACGCCGGGTGGCCACCGTCGGAGTGCAGCAGGCCGGCGTCCTCCGCGAGACCGCTCAGCCGCCCCTCGGCGTCCGCGTCGCCGGTCAACGCGTCGGCGAGTCCGGCGCAGACCGTGTCGGCGACCGCGGCTCGGCGCAGCAGCTCACGGTTGCCCGGCTCCAACCCGGCGAGCACCTCCTCGCGCAGGTAGCCGGCGATCTCCGGCTGGTCCGCGCCGAGTTGGGTGATCCAACGCTCCGGGTCCGGTTGGCTGCGCAGGGCGAGCGCGGCGAACCGCAGCGCCGCCGCCCAGCCCCCGGTACGCTGCCGCAGCCGCCGCACCGCGGCGGCCGGCACCGCCACCCCGTGCGCGGTCAGCAGGTCGACGATCTCGTCACCGGTGAAGGCCAGCTCGTCCGGGCCGATCTCGGTCAGCTCGCCGGCCAGTCGGAGCCGGTGCACCGCCAGCGGCAGGCCGGAGCGCCCGGCCACCACCAGGCGCAGCCGCTGCTCGGTGTGGCGCAGCAGGAACTCCAGCCCGGCCAACGCCGCCGGTTCGGTGACCCGGTGCAGGTCGTCCAGGACCAGCACCACCGGCCGTTCCCGGGCGGCGAGGGCGGCGGCGAGCACCTCCAGCTCGTCCGGTCGCGGTGCCCGGTCGGGTGCCGGTGCGGCAGCCGGGTCCGCCGCGGGGTCCGCGACCGAGCGCAGCGCCGCCGCGAGGTACGACCAGAGACGATCGGTGTCGTCGCCGACCTCGACCGAGACCCAGGCCGGTGCCGGGGCGTCCGGGTCGGCCTCGACGGCCGCGCGCCGCCACGAGGCGAGCAGCGTCGTCTTGCCCCAGCCCGCGGGGGCACGGACCAGGGTGACCGGCCGGGCCACACCGTCGTCCAGCAACCGGGCCAACCGGGGCCGCAGCACCACCGGCTCGGGCAGCACGGCGGGCGTCAGCCGGGACGCCAGCAGAGGCGGGCCGGCCGGCATCCGGGTCGCCGCGGCGACCCGGACGGTGCTGCGGTCATCCGGCATCCGGCCCACCCCCACGGACGCGTTCCCCTCCCCCGGTCCTGCGGCGGGCGGTTACCCCACCGGCGCCGGTTCACCCCTTCCGGGGGAGCCCGGTTCACCCCGCCCGTGGCGACGGTGGAAATGGCGTGGAGAGATCCGGAGGTACGGGGTGGGACGGATCGGCACGGTGCTCGCGGCGGCCGGAGTCCTCGGCGAGGCGGCGGTCCGGACGACCCAAACCGCAGTCGCCCGCCGCTGGGCCGACCGCCGCGGTGCCGTCGCCGGGACGGCCGGAAGGCCGGCACACGAGGCCGACCGGCACCAGCCCGTCGCCCGGCTGTCCAGGAGGCAGGCCCGGGCCGGCGGCGACCCGGGACGGTGGCAGGTGGTGACCGTGGGCCGCCCGCCGGCCGAGGTCCTTCCCGGGGATGAATGGCCGGAGCCGCTGCGTCGGCTCGACGGCGCGGTCCGGGTCGAGCTGCGCCGCGCCCCCGGTGGCCGGGGCACCGAGCTGGCCGCCCGGCCGCTGCCTGGCGTCACCCCGCCCGGGCTGGCCGCACACCTGGTGGGTGACCACCCGGGGCTGCTGGTACGCCAGGCGTTGTGGCAGGTCAAGCAGCTCGTCGAGACCGGCGAGGTGCTCCGCGCCGACCGGTCCCCCGCCGATCGTCCAGCACCTCCGCCGGGATGACGACGGCTCTCGGCGGGAACCTGCCCGGTACCGATCGCGCGGCAGGCGGTCCGGCGGCCGGGGTGGCATGATCGCGGGATGGCTGCGGAGCGGGCGTACGACGTCGTGCTGTTCGGGGCGACCGGGTTCACCGGCGGGCTCACCGCGGAGTACCTGGCCCGGCACACGCCACCGGGGCTGAGCTGGGCGATCGCTGGACGCAACCCGGGCAAGCTGGCCGCCGTCCGGGACCGGCTGGCCGCGATCGACCCGGCGTTGGCCGGGTTGCCGCTGCTCACCGCCGATGCCACCGACCCGGCGTCGCTGCACGCGGTGGCCGCCACCGCCCGGGTGGTGGCCAGCACCGTCGGGCCGTTCATCCAACACGGGGAGCCGCTGGTGGCCGCGTGCGCCGCCGCCGGCACCGACTACCTCGACATCACCGGCGAACCGGAGTTCGTCGACCTGATGTACCTGCGTCACCACGCCGAGGCGGTGCGCACCGGCGCCCGGTTGGTGCACACCTGCGGCTTCGACTCGATCCCGCACGACCTGGGTGTCTGGTTCACGATCAAGCAGTTGCCCGCTGCGGTGCCGATCACTGTGGATGGTTACGTCCGGGCCGGCGGGCGGTTCTCCGCCGGCACGTACCACTCGGCGCTGACCTCGTTCTCGCGTACCGGTGAGACATCCCGGGCGGCCCGCGAGCGCCGGGCGGTCGAGCCGCGCCCGGCCGACCGCAAGGTCCGCGCGGTGCCGGGCAAGCTGGCCCGGTCGCGGGACCTACCTGTCTGGGCGGTCCCGCTGCCGACCATCGACCCGCAGGTGGTACGCCGTTCGGCGGCGGCCCGCCCCGAGTACGGGCCGGACTTCCGCTACCGGCACTTCGCTGCGGTGAAGCGGCTGCCGACGGTGCTGGCGGCCGGGGCCGGTCTGGGCACCCTGGTCGGGCTGGTGAAGCTGCCGCCGGCCCGGCGCTGGCTGCTCGGCCGGCTCGCCTCCGGCCAGGGGCCGAGCGCGGAGCAGCGGGCGAAGTCGTGGTTCCGGGTCCGGTTCGTCGGCACCGGTGGCGGCCGGCGGGTGGTCACCGAGGTGGCCGGCGGCGACCCCGGGTACGACGAGACCGCCAAGATGCTCGCCGAGTCGGCCCTCTGCCTGGCCCTCGACGACCTGCCACCCACCTCCGGTCAGGTCACGCCGGTCACCGCGATGGGCGACGCCCTGCTGCACCGCCTCACCGCCGCCGGCCTCACCTTCCGCGTCCTGGACGAAGGAAGGGCCCCTTCTTAACGCCTGCGGTAGAGCACGGGCCCCTTCTTAACAACACGCGCGCCCGACGCCGCAGTGGCCGGGTTGACCCTCGACCAGGTCGAGGCGGCAGGATCGGGCCGTGGAGAGCGACCTGCGCAGCATCGGTGAGCTGGCCCGGGCCAGCGGGCTGACCGTCAGCGCCCTGCGGTTCTACGACGCCGCCGGGGTGCTGGTCCCGGCCTGGGTGGACCCGGCCACCGGGTACCGCCGGTACACCGACGACCAGGTGGCACCGGCCCGGCTGGTGGCCGGGCTGCGCCGGGTCGGCATGCCGGTGGCCGAGATCGCCCAGGCGGTACGCGCCGAACCCGCGGTCGTCCACCGGCTGCTCGACACTCACCTGCGCCGGCTGGAGGACGGCCTGGCCGACGCGCGCCGGGAGGTGTCCCGGATCCGTTCCCTGCTTCCGACCGACCAGCCGCCGCCGGTCACCCGGCTCATCCTGACCGGCCGCGAGCTGGCCGCCGCCGTGGACGCGGTCCGGTTCGCGGTCGGCACCGATCCCGACCTACCGGCGCTGGCCGGCGTCCTGCTCGACGTGGCCGCCGACGGCGTACGGCTGGTGGCCACCGACCGGCACCGGCTCGCGGTGTCCCGGGCCGACGCGGTGGTGCACGGCCCGGCGGTGCGGGCGCTGCTGCCGGTGGCGGCGGTGGACGAGCTGCGCCGGCCGCTGGGCGAGCAGGACCAGGGCGAGGTACGGCTGACCCTGGCCGGGCGGGAGGTCGTCGCCGACGTGGCCGGGCAGCAACTGCGGGCCACCGCCCTGCCGTACGACTTCCCGGACTATCACGCGCTGCTGCCCCGCTCGGCCCGCCGTGTCCCGGTCGACGCCGAGTGGCTGGTCACCGCGCTGCGGGCGGGCGAGCCGGTGGTCACCCGGGAGTACGCCGGGGAGACGCTCCCGGTGACCGTACTGGGTCTGGGGGCCCGGGACGCGCTGCGCGTGCTCGGCCCGGACGACTTCGTCGGCGCCGACCCCACCGAGTTGCGCGTCGGAGTCAACCGTGGGTACCTGCTCGACGCGCTGGACGCGGCCGGCGGCCCGCAGCTGGTGCTGGAGTTGGACGGCCCGATCACCCCGCTGGCCATCCGCCGCCCCGACGACGAGGGTGCCTTCTCCATCCTGATGCCGATCCGGCTGTGATCCGCGAGGGTGCGGGAGGCGGGGCGGTCCGGGCCCAGCGGTAGCATCTCCAAGTCGACCCGACCTGGAGGCGTACGGAGCAGCATGCTCGACATGGAGTTGATCCGGAAGGATCGCGACGCAGTGGCGACCGCGCTGGCGAAGCGGCTGGAGGTCGCCGAGGTTGACCGGGTGCTGGACGAGATCCTGCACCTCGACCGGGAGCGTCGCCGGCTGATCAGTGAGATCGACGGGGAGCGCCAGCGCCGCAAGGCCGAGGCCCGGGCGTACGCGCAGGCGAAGCGGGCCGGCGCCGAGCCGGAGGTGGCCACCCCGGAGGCCGGCCGCAAGCAGATCGCCGAGCTGGAGGCCGAGCTCGACGAGGTGCAGTCCCGGCTGCGTACGGTGATGAGCGAGCTGCCCAACCTGCCCGCCGACGACGTGGTCCCCGGCGGCAAGGAGGCCAACCGGGTGGTGAAGACCTTCGGTGAGCCGCCGGCCATCGAGAAGGTCCGTGACCACGTCGAGCTGAGCCGGATGCTGGGCCTGGTCGACCACGAGCGCGGCGTCAAGCTGGGCGGGTCGGGCTTCTGGATGTACACCGGGCTGGGCGCCCGGCTGGAGTGGGCGCTGATCAACTGGCTGATCGAGCGGAACATCGAGGCCGGGTACGAGTTCCTGCTCCCGCCGCACCTGCTGCTGGACACCGCCGGCTTCGCCGCCGGCCAGTTCCCCAAGTTCTACGACGACGTCTACCACCTGGACAAGCAGTCCGCCCCGCGCGGGCAGTTCCTGCTGCCCACCGCCGAGACGGCGATCCTCGGGGCGTACCAGGACGAGATCCTGGAAACCGCGAAGCTGCCGCTGAAGGTGTTCGCGTACACCCCCTGCTACCGGCGCGAGGCGGCCGGCTCGCACTCGGACGAGCGGGGCACGGTCCGTGGCCACCAGTTCAACAAGGTGGAGATCTTCCAGTTCACCCTGCCCGAGCAGGCGGATGCCGCGCTGGAGCAGATGGTCAGCCACGCGGAGAGCCTGCTCGAAGGGCTTGGCCTGCACTACCAGCGCAGCCTGCTCGCGGCCGGCGACGCCAGCGCGTCGATGCGCAAGACCCTCGACATCGAGGTGTGGATGCCCAGCACCGGCAAGTACAAGGAGGTCTCGTCGGTCTCCTGGGGCGGTGACTACCAGGCCCGCCGGGCGGCGATCCGCTACCGCGAGCCGGGTGGCAAGCAGACCCGCTTCGTGCACACCCTCAACGGCTCGGCGCTGGCGACCAGCCGGCTCTTCCCGGCCATCCTGGAGCAGTTCCAGCAGCCGGACGGTTCGGTGCTGGTGCCGGAGGTGCTCCGCGACCGACTCGGCACCGACCGCCTCACCCCACGCTGACCGGTTCGTCGGGGCCGCGCCGCGCGGCCCCGACGCTCACGGCCGAGGCGGGCCACCGCATCAGGCGGCCAGTGCGGTGACCCGGCGGGTGAGGTCCTCGCCGTCCAGGTAGCCCTGATGGATCACCCGGCCGTCCCGGTCGATGATCACGAAGGTGCTCTGCTCGACGACCTCGAAACGCCGCCAGAGCACCCCCTCCCGGTCGTCGAGCTGCGGCACCGGGCCGAGTTCGAATTCGGTGACGAAGTCGGTCATCGCCGTGCGGTCGCCGAGCCCGGCGACGCCGATGATCGGCACGGTGTCCCGGAATCCGGGCGCGATCTCGGCCACCGTCCACGCCTGGCTGGCGCAGGTGGCGCACCAGGGCGCCCAGAACCAGAGCACCACCGGCCGGCCGGCGAGGGCGGCGGCGTCGAACGCCGCGCCGTCCAGGGTCTTCCCGGTGAACCGGAGGGTGTCCGGTACGGGTACCGGGCCGGCCGGCCCGGTCGAGGGGGACGCGGCGGCGACCGCCGGGGTCGCGGTGGGCGGCGGTCCGACCGGCCGGACCGCCTCGGTGTCGGCGTCGGCCGCGCAGCCGGCGGCGGCCAGCGTGGCGGTGAGCAGGACGGCAGCGACCGCTCCGGTGGACCGTCTCGTCGTGCGTGCCGGCCGCATCCGCGTCTCCCTCGGTCCGTCGCTCAGGCCTTGGTCAGCCGCAACGCGAGTGCCGGGCAGACCTTGACCGCCTTTGTCGCGCCCTCCCGCAGCCAGGTCGGCACGGGAGTGGGCGGGAAGGCGGGGTATCCGTTCTGGTCGAGCCGGATGAAGTCCGGCACCACGTGGGCGCAGAGTCCGTGACCGTCGCACCGGGACCAGTCCAGCACCAGCTTCTGCGGATCCGGGTCCGGGGCGCCGGGCAGGCCCAACGTGCCCTTGACCCGCCGGCCGCAGCCCTCACCGGTGGTGTGCTTCTTCAGGTCCTCGGCGAAGACCTCCATCGCCGACAGCGCGAAGCGGGACGTACCGTCGGGGTGGCTGCATGCGCCGCGCCCCTTGACGTCGCCGGCGGCGGCCCGCACGACCTCCACCGGCGCGCTGCCGGAGACCGCCAGGTCGACGGCGCGGGCCAGGTCGGGCAGGCCCCGCTTGCACGGCCCGCACTGCCCGGCGGACTCGCCGGCCAGGTAGCGCACCACCTGAGCGGCCTCGCCGAGTGGGCAGGTGTCGTTGGCGAGCGGGACGACGATGCCGGCGCCGAGGGTGCCGCCGACCGCGGCGAGCCCCTTGCGGGAGACCTCAGCCTTGTCCGCCGCCTCCTTGGTGATCCACTTGCCGTGGTAGCCGCCCATCAGGATGCCCGGTCCGTCGGGCACCTCGCAGAGTTCGAGGATCTCTCGCAGCGGGGTGCCGGCGGCGCACTCGACCACCGCGTGCCGCTTCGCCGCGCCGGTCACGCTGAGCAGCACGGTGCCGGGCTCGTCGTCGGTGCCGAGCGCCGCGTACTCGTACGGGCCGAGCCGGGCGGCCACCGCCATCTGGGCGTACGTCTCGGCGTTGGACAGCAGGGTGGGTAACCCGTTGACGCCGGAGTCGCTGGACCGCTTCTTGGTGCCGGGCGGGATGTGCGGCAACCCGTTGATCCCGTTGACCAGCGCGCCGCCCTCACCGCTGATGAACCGGTGCGGCACCGTCACCACACTGGTCGGCACCGGCATCCGGCGCTCATCCAGCGCCTCCATGAGGGAGTCCCGGCCGGCCAGGTCGTCGGCCACGCAGAGCACGATCTCCTCGGCGTCCAGCGCGAACGCGGCCAGGGCGGCCCCGTCGAGGATCAGGTGCGGGGCCCGGGTGAGCAGCACCTTGTCCTTCCAGCTGGCCGGCTCACCCTCGGTGGCGTTGACCACCACCACAGGCGGCAGGTCCTGACGTTCGCAGGACTCCAGCACCGCCCGCAGCTTCCGGGCGAACGGGAAGCCGGCGCCGCCCTTGCCCTTGAGCTGGATACCCTCGGCCAGACTCAGCAGGTGGGACGGTTCCATCGGGCTGATCGGGCCATGCACCATCTCGTGGGCGCGCAGGTCGAGCCGGCCGAACTCGGCGAACCCGGCGGTGAGCCGGGGCTCGCCGACGCAGGCCACCGGGGGCACGGTGGTACGCATCGTCACTTGGCCTCACCCCGCAGGCCCGCCCAGTACGCCCCGTCGACGCTGTCCGGGTCGGCCCGACGCCGGCGGCGGCTGTCTCCGGACGCCCGGCGGGCCCGCCGGGAGGCGAGGTCGACCAGGGTCGGGGTGTCATCGTCGTCGGCTTCTTCCGGGGCGTACCGCGCCGGGGGCCGCCAGTAGTCGGCCTCGGCCTCCGGCAGGTCGTCCTCGGCGCTGTGCCGTCCGCCGCCGCTGCGCGGCGCGGCCGAGATCGGCGAACCGGAGATGGGGGTGCCGGAGATCGGGTCGGCGGAGATCGGCGCGTTCGACTCCCACCGGCGCGGGCTGTCCCAGGGCTCCTCCGGCTCGTCCACGGCCCGCTCCGGCGGGGCCGAGTAGCGGGTGCCGGCGTCCCCCCGGGACCGACGGGACCGGCCAACCTCCTCGTCGTCGCGGCGACGCCGGCCGGCCGGCTCACGGTCGGACTCCAGCAGTTCCTCCTCGCGGCGGCGCGCCGAGCGGCGGCCCACCGACTCGCGCTCCTCCTCGCGGCGGGAGGCCCGGCGTCGGGTCGGCTCCTCGTCGCGCCGGGTCCGGCGGCTCGCCGGCGCCAGGTCGTCGTCAGTCCGCGCCGAGCGCCGGCCGGTCGGCTCCAGCTCCTCGTCCCGGCGGGACGTCCGCCGGACGACCGGCTCCAGCTCCTCGTCCCGGCGGGACGTCCGCCGGACGGCCGGCTCCAGCTCCTCGTCGCGGCGGTCCCGGCCGGGCCGGGTCGGCTCGCGCAGCGTGCCCGGCTCCGGGACCACCGGCACGGTGAACCGCTCCGGGTCGTTGCGCCGGATGGTGGGGCTGGCCCAGGTGCCGGAGGTGCTCTCGGCCCAGCTCATGTCGCGCCGGGTCCGCTTCTCGCGGCCGTCGTCGGTCTCGCCGCGCCGGTTGGTCAGGGTACCGAGCAGCGACTTGCCCCGGGTCTCCTCGGTGGACTTGCTGCCGGTCATGGCCTCGTTGAGAGCCGCGGCCTGGTGCCGCTCGCGGCTGACCCGCTGGAGCGCGACCGAGAGGCGGACCAGCAGCGCCACCACGACCAGCAGCACACAGGCGAAGTAGCTGAGGCTCACCCAGCCCGCCGGCGGGCGGCCGGCACCGAGGCCGTGGAAGATGGCGAAGGGCCAGGAGAGGTACGCGGCGGAGTGCAGCGCCCGCCACAGCCACTTCGGACCGACACCGGCGAAACGGGCCCGGATGATGCCGGTCCACAGCACGCTCACCATGAGCAGCGCGGCGATGGTGCCGAGCCCGACGTAGAGGCCCCGCCCACCGACGAAGGGGACGATGGTGTCGGTGGGCCCCGCCCGGCCGCTGGCGATCTTCGTGACGACGTGGAAGCCCAGGCCGGCCACGCCCAGGATGCCGGTGGCCCGGTGCGCGGACTGCAACAGCACCCGGTGCCGGATCAGCAGCACCAGCCGGTCGGTGGCGAGCAGCCCCATCATCACGGTGAGGCTCAACGCGACCAGGGCGATCACGCCGGCGAAGAACTCGGTGAAGAAGAAGCCCATCGCGTACGCCGTCTGGCCGGCACCGGTGAGCATGGTCAGCGCCCACAGCGCGGCGAGTCCGGACGCGGACAGCGCCAGCACCTGGGCCCGGGACCGTACGCGGATCCCTCGGCTGCTGCTGCTGGTACGGACGGCAGGCGCCTTCTCGTTCTGCGTAGCGCGGGCCATGTGCTCCTCGATCGTCTCGCGGCGGCGTACCACCGGCCGACCCTGTTCCCCACTCCAGTACGCAGCCGACGCCCGGTCGGATCAGCGTCGGTGGAAAAAATCTCGGCGAGCTGTCGAACCGTCCCGGCGCCCGGCGCGTGTACGCGGCCCACGCCGCCGGTCCGAGCAGTGACCGGCGTCCATGCATTGACAGCACCTGAAATCGACTTGTAATCTTTCCGAAATTTTCAGCCCCGATTGCAAGATCCGGGCAGCCGCTTCACCACTCCCGTCCCCCGGCACCCCAGGAGCACCCGATGCATCGACGTCGACTCCGTACGGCGATCGTCGCCCTCGGCGTGATCGCCAGCCTCCTCACCCCCACCGCCGTGACGGCACCCCCGGCCGTCGCCGCCCCGGCCGGCGGCAAGAAGGTCATCGCCAACCTCTTCGAGTGGAACTGGCCCTCGGTGGCCAGCGAGTGCACCAGCACGCTCGGCCCGAAGGGCTACGGCTACGTCCAGGTCTCACCACCGCAGGAGCACGTACGCGGCAACCAGTGGTGGGTGGCATACCAGCCGGTCAGCTACCGGATCGAGTCCCGCAAGGGCACCCGCGACCAGTTCCGGTCCATGGTGACCACCTGCCAGGCGGCCGGCGTCAAGGTCATCGTGGACGCGGTCGTCAACCACATGTCCGGCCAGGCCAACGGCGGCACCGGCTGGGCCGGGTCGTCGTACCAGCACTACGTCTACCCCGGCATCTACCAGGCGCAGGACTTCCACTACTGCGGCCGCAACGGCAACAACGACATCGTCAACTACAACGACCGGTACGAGGTGCAGAACTGCGAGCTGGTCAACCTCTCCGACCTGAAGACGGAGTCGGACTACGTCCGCTCCCGGCTCGCCGCGTACCTCAACGACCTGCTGTCGCTCGGCGTGGACGGCTTCCGGCTGGACGCCAGCAAGCACATGCCGGCCGCCGACATCGCCAACATCCTGGGCAGGCTGAGCCGACCGGCGTACATCGTGCAGGAGGTCATCTACGGCGCCGGCGAGCCGATCCGGCCCGAGGAGTACACCGGCAACGGCGACGTGCACGAGTTCCGCTACGGCAAGGACCTGGCCCGGGTCTTCCGCTCCGAGCGGCTGGCCTACCTGCGCAACTTCGGTGAGGGGTGGGGCCACCTGCCCACCGGCCGCGCCTCGGTCTTCATCGACAACCACGACACCCAGCGCGACGACGGCGGCGTGCTCACCTACCGCGACCGGGGCATCTACGCGCTGGCCAACGCCTTCATGCTGGCCTGGCCGTACGGCTCGCCGACGGTGATGTCCAGCTACACCTACAGCAGCCGCGACGCCGGCCCGCCCTCGGACGGCAACAACAAGACCCTCAACACCACCTGCTACTCCGGCTGGGAGTGCGAGCACCGCTGGCCGGTCATCGCGAACATGGTGGGCTTCCGCAACGCCACCGAGGGCGCCGGGGTCAGCAACTGGTACGACAACGGCTACCAGCACATCGCGTTCAGCCGCACCGGCAAGGGCTACATCACCATCAACGACGAGGACTTCGCGATCAACGGCCGTTCCTACTACACCGGACTACCGGCCGGCCGCTACTGCGACGTCATCCACGGCACCTTCTCGAACGGCACCTGCAACGGCCCGGTTATCACAGTGGACGCCAACGGCTGGTTCACCGCCAACGTCCCCGCCCACGACGCCATAGCCATCCACACCTCCGCCCGCCTCCCCTAACCCCACCCCCACCCCACCCCCACCCCAGCCCCAT
>NZ_JBFBAO010000192.1:0-13044 GCF_040682255.1 Micromonospora sp. NPDC051296
GGCGTGAGCCGGGGTCACTCCCACTCGATGGTGCCCGGCGGCTTGCTGGTTACGTCCAGGGCCACCCGGTTCACCTCGGCCACCTCGTTGGTGATCCGGGTGGAGATCCGGGCGATCACGTCGTAAGGCAGCCGGGACCAGTCGGCCGTCATCGCGTCCTCGCTGGAGACCGGGCGCAGCACCACGGGGTGACCGTAGCTGCGCCCGTCGCCCTGCACGCCGACGCTGCGTACGTCGGCCAGCAGCACCACCGGGAACTGCCACACATCCCGGTCCAGACCGGCCGCGCTGAGCTCCTGGCGGGCGATGAAGTCGGCCCGGCGGAGCACGTCGAGCCGCTCCCGGTCGACCGCGCCGATGATCCGGATGGCCAACCCAGGGCCGGGGAACGGGTGCCGCCAGACCATCGCCTCGGGCAGGCCGAGCTGGAGACCGAGGGTACGGACCTCATCCTTGAACAGCGTGCGCAGCGGCTCGACCAGAGCGAACTTGAGGTCCTCTGGCAGCCCGCCGACGTTGTGGTGGCTCTTGATGTTGGCGGTGCCGGTCCCGCCGCCGGACTCGACCACGTCCGGGTAGAGGGTGCCCTGCACCAGGAACTCGACGTCACCGTGCGAGGCGATCTCCCGGGCGGCGGCCTCGAAGACCCGGATGAACTCCCGACCGATGATCTTGCGCTTCTGCTCCGGGTCGGTCACCCCGGCCAGCGCGCCGAGGAACCGGTCGGCCGCGTCGACCACCTTCAGCTTGATGCCGGTGGCCGCGACGTAGTCCTTCTCCACCTGCTCGGCCTCGCCCGCGCGCAGCAGACCGTGGTCGACGAAGACGCAGGTCAGCTGGTCGCCGACGGCCTTGTGCACGAGCGCGGCGGCGACCGCCGAGTCCACCCCGCCGCTCAGGCCGCAGATGACCTCCTTGTCGCCCACCTGCGCGCGGATCCGGGCGACCTGCTCGTCGATGATGTTCTCGGGCGTCCAGGTCGGCTCGATCTCGGCGATCTCGTACAGGAAGCGGGTCAGCATCTCCTGCCCGTGCGCGGTGTGCCCCACCTCGGGGTGGAACTGCACACCGGCCCGCCGGCCGACCAGGTCCTCGAAGGCGGCGACCGGTGCGCCGGCGGACTCGGCGGTCACCGTGAAGCCCTCGGGTGCCTCGGTCACGCAGTCGCCGTGGCTCATCCACACCGGCAGGTCGGCCGGCAGGTCGCGGAGCAACACGCCGGGGTCGAGCAGGCGGGGGCGCAGCGGGGTGCCGCCGTACTCGCGGCTGCCGGTGCGGGCCACCGTGCCGCCGAGCGACCGGGCCATCGCCTGGAACCCTCGGCACCGTCACCGCCCCGGTGATCGCCGCAGTCGGCCTCGGCCCGGAGCCCAGCGGTGCGGCGCCCGCGCCGGAGACCCTGCGTCGGGCCGCGGGGGCCGCCGTACGGTCCCTGGCCGGCGCGCCCCGGGTGGCGCTCGCGCTGCCGCTGCCCGACGACGCGGACGCGGTCGAGGCGCTGCGCGCGGTCGCCGAGGGTGCCCTGCTGGGCGGTTACCGCTTCGCCGGCTACAAGACCCGGCCGCAGCCGAACCGGCGCGAGCCGGTGGCCGAGGTGCTGGTGGCCGTGCCGGACGCCGCGGACGCCGGGGCACAGGCCGAGATCACCCGGGCGCGGACGGTTGCCGACGCGGTCCGGCGCACCCGGGACTGGGTCAACATCGCCCCGAACGAGCTGCGCCCGCCGGCCTTCGCCGACGCGGTCGCCGAGGCGGCCCGGGCGGCGGGCCTCGAGGTCGAGGTGCTCGACGAGGTCGCGCTGCGCGAGGGCGGGTACGGCGGCATCACCGCCGTCGGGCAGGGCTCGGAGGCCCCGCCCCGCCTGGTGAAACTGACCTGGACGCCCGACGGCGGCGGCACCGGCAAGCGGGTGGCGCTGGTCGGTAAAGGCATCACCTTCGACACCGGCGGCATCTCGATCAAGCCGGCGCAGGGCATGTGGGAGATGAAGTCCGACATGGCCGGGGCGGCGGCGGTGGCCGCCACCATGCTGGCGGTGGCCGAGCTGAAGCCGCCGGTGGCGGTGACCGGGTACGTGCCGATGGCGGAGAACATGCCGTCGGGCACCTCGTACCGGCCGGGCGACGTGATCAGCATGTACAACGGCAAGAAGGTGGAGGTGCTCAACACCGACGCCGAGGGCCGGATGATCCTCGGTGACGCGATGGCCCGGGCCTGCGAGGACGGCTGCGACTACCTCTTCGAGACCTCCACCCTCACCGGTGGTCAGGTGGTGTCGCTGGGCAAGCGGATCTCCGGCGTGATGGGCACCGCCGAGCTGTGCGAGCGGGTCCGCGAGGCCGGCGACGCGGTCGGCGAGCCGGCCTGGCCGATGCCGCTGCCGGACGACGTGCGCAAGGGCATGGACTCCGACGTGGCCGACATCTCCCAGGTCAACGCCGGCATGGACCGGGCCGGTCACATGCTGCAGGGCGGGGTGTTCCTGCGCGAGTTCGTCACCGACGAGGTCGCCTGGGCGCACATCGACATCGCCGGACCGGCCTACCACTCGGGCGAGGCGACCGGCTACTGGACCAAGGGCGGCACCGGCGTGCCGGTCCGTACCCTGCTGCACCTGATCGACGACGTGGCCGCCAACGGCTGACGTGCAAGGAAGGGCCCCCTGTTAACGCCTCGCGTATAGCAGGGGGCCCCTTTTAACGCCTGCCCGGACAGCGCCGCGGCGCGGCTCAGTACAGCTCGGGGCGGCGCTTGCGGCGCTCGTTGTAGTCGCGCATGCGCTGCGGGTAGCCCATCAGCGCCACGTCGTAGATCGGGATGCTCAGCCGGTACGCGAAGCGCCGCGCGCCATCCGGCCCGTCGATGCGCCGCCGGGTCCACTCGCCGTCGTCGGCGATCAGGATGACGGTGGTCTCGGTGACGGTGGTCCGGGGCTCGATGTACGCCTCGACCCCCTTACGACTCCGGACAAAGTTCTCCAAGTGCTCCAGATCGGCGCGATTAGCCGTACGGTCAGGGTCAACCGCGCGTGCCCGCTTTCGTCGCCGGAACAGTCCCACCGAGCCGTCTCCCCATGCTTCCGTCATCGAAGGCAGTGCCAAGGGTACGTGGCCGCAACGTGTCGTTGGGCACCTCGGTACGCGGGTTCGTCACGGTGGTGACAAGATGGCCGAGGTGGGGTGTGTCCCTGTTACCCCGCCGTGACCCCCGATGCAGCGAAGCGACCTGGGAGTTGGACGTGAGCAAGCCGAACGACGCAACCTTCGACATCGTCATCCTCGGAGGTGGTAGCGGCGGCTACGCGACCGCGCTGCGCGCCGCCCAACTGGGCCTTTCCGTCGCGCTGGTCGAGAAGGGCAAGCTCGGCGGCACCTGCCTGCACAACGGCTGCATCCCGACCAAGGCGCTGCTGCACGCCGCCGAGATCGCCGACCAGACCCGCGAGTCCGAGCAGTTCGGCATCAAGGCCGAGCTGGTCGGCATCGACATGGCGGCGGTCAACTCGTACAAGGACGGCGTGATCTCCCGGCTCTACAAGGGCCTACAGGGCCTGGTCGGCGGGGCCAAGAACATCACCTTCGTGGCGGGCGCGGGCAAGCTGGTCGCCCCGAACACGGTCGAGGTGGACGGCAAGCGGTACACCGGCCGCAACGTGGTGCTGGCCTCCGGCTCGTACGCCAAGAGCCTGCCGGGCCTGGAGGTCGACGGCGAGCGGGTGATCACCAGCGACCACGCCCTGGTCCTGGACCGGGTCCCCGCCTCGGCCATCGTGCTGGGCGGCGGCGTGATCGGCGTCGAGTTCGCCAGCGTCTGGAAGTCCTTCGGCGTGGACGTGACGATCATCGAGGCGCTGCCCCGGCTGGTCGCCGCCGAGGACGAGGAGTCGTCGAAGGCGCTGGAGCGGGCCTTCCGCAAGCGGAAGATCAACTTCAAGGTCGGCAAGCCGTTCGAGAAGGTCGAGAAGACCGACAACGGCGTGAAGGTGACCATCGCCGGCGGCGAGACCGTCGAGGCGGAGCTGCTGCTGGTCGCGGTCGGCCGCGGTCCGAACACCGCCAACCTCGGGTACGAGGAGCAGGGCGTGAAGATGGACCGTGGCTTCGTGCTGACCGACGAGCGGCTGCGCACCAACGTGCCGAACGTCTACGCGGTCGGCGACATCGTGCCCGGCCTCCAGCTCGCCCACCGCGGCTTCCAGCAGGGCATCTTCGTGGCCGAGGAGATCGCCGGCCAGAGTCCGGCGGTGATCGACGAGGCGGGCATCCCGCGGGTCACCTACTGCGACCCGGAGCTGGCCTCGGTCGGCCTCACCGAGGCGAAGGCCAAGGAACAGTACGGTGCTGACAAGATCAAGACTTACAACTACAACCTCGGCGGCAACGGCAAGAGTCAGATCCTCAAGACGGCCGGCTTCGTGAAGCTGGTCCGGGTCGAGGACGGGCCGGTGGTCGGCGTGCACATGGTCGGCGCCCGGGTCGGCGAGCTGGTCGGCGAGGCGCAGCTGATCTACAACTGGGAGGCGTACCCGGGCGAGGTGGCGCAGCTCGTGCACGCCCACCCGACGCAGAACGAAGCCCTGGGCGAGGCGCACCTGGCCCTCGCCGGCAAGCCGCTGCACGCGCACGCCTGACCACGACGTATCCGCGGCGTCCGGCGACGGGCGATGATCCCCCCACCAGGGAAATGAAGGAGTCTGGAGAACATGCCGGTATCGGTCACCATGCCCCGGCTCGGCGAGAGCGTCACCGAGGGCACCGTCACGCGCTGGCTCAAGCAGGAGGGTGAGACCGTCGAGGTCGACGAGCCCCTGCTCGAGGTGTCCACGGACAAGGTCGACACCGAGATCCCGTCCCCCGCGGCCGGCGTGCTGACCCGGATCGTGGTGGGCGAGGACGAGACGGCCGAGGTCGGCAGCGAGCTGGCGGTGATCTCCGGCGAAGGCGAGCCGGCCGGGGGCGCTGCCCCGCAGCAGGCGGCCCCCGCCGAGCAGGCCGCCGAGGCGGCCGAGGAGCCGCAGGCCGAGGCGGAGCAGCCGGCCGTCGAGGAGCCGGCCCCGGCCGCCCCGGCACCGTCGGGCGCGGGCACCCCGGTGCAGATGCCGGCCCTCGGCGAGAGCGTCACCGAGGGTACGGTCACCCGCTGGCTCAAGCAGGTCGGCGAGACCGTCGAGGTGGACGAGCCGCTGCTGGAGGTCTCCACCGACAAGGTCGACACGGAGATCCCCTCGCCGGTCGCCGGCACCCTCCTGGAGATCAAGGTCGCCGAGGACGAGACCGCCGAGGTCGGTGCCACGCTGGCCGTCGTCGGTGCCGCCGGTGGCGCCCCGGCGGAGGCGAAGCCGCAGCCGAAGCCCGAGCCGGTCGCGCAGCCGCCGGCTCCCGCCGTGCAGCCGCCGGCCCGGCCGGAGCCGCAGGTGTCGGAGCCGACGCCGGGCATGTCGTACAGCCAGCCGGCCGCGGAGGCCGAGACCGCGCCGGAGCCGGTCCGGGCCGAACAGGCCGCGCAGCCGGCGGCGCCGGCCCCGCAGCGCGTGGCGGTGCCCGCCGCCGGCGCCGAGCAGGCGGCCGGTTACGTGACCCCGCTGGTCCGCAAGCTCGCCGGCGAGCACGGTGTGGACCTCGGCTCGGTCAACGGCACCGGTGTCGGTGGCCGGATCCGCAAGCAGGACGTGCTGGACGCGGCCGAGAAGGCGCGCGCCGCCAAGGCCGCCCCGGCTCCGGCGCAGCCGGCCGCTCCGGCGGCCCCGGCCCGGGCCGCCGAGAAGCCGCAGCCGAGCGCGAAGCGCGGCACCACGGAGAAGCTGCCCCGGATCCGCGCGGCCATCGCCAAGCGGATGCAGCAGTCGCTGCACGAGATGGCGCAGCTCACCACGGTGATCGAGGTGGACGTCACCAAGATTGCCAAGCTGCGGGCGCAGGCCAAGGACTCGTTCGTCCAGCGGCACGGCGTCAAGCTGTCGTTCCTGCCGTTCTTCGCCCTCGCGGCGATCGAGGCGCTCCAGACGTACCCGATCGTCAACGCCCGGATGGACCTCGAGGGTGGGACGATCACCTACCCGGAGGCCGAGAACCTCGGCATCGCCGTGGACACCGAGCGCGGGCTGCTGGTGCCGGTCATCCACAACGCCGGCGACCTGAACCTGGGCGGCATCGCCAAGCGGGTCGCCGACCTGGCCGAGCGGACCCGGACCAACAAGATCAGCCCGGACGAGATCGCCGGCGCGACCTTCACGCTGACCAACACCGGCAGCCGGGGTGCCCTGTTCGACACCCCGATCGTGCCCTCGCCGCAGTCGGCGATGCTGGGCACCGGTGCCGTGGTCAAGCGCCCGGTCGTGGTCAACGACCCGGAGCTGGGCGAGGTGATCGCGGTCCGCCAGATGGTCTACCTGGCCCTCTCGTACGACCACCGGCTGATCGACGGTGCCGACGCGGCCCGCTTCCTGGTCGCCGTCAAGGAGCGGCTGGAGGCCGGCAACTTCGAGGCGGAACTCGGCCTGTAACTCGCCGACGACACGTAGGGCGCCCCGGTCACGTTGACCGGGGCGCCCTACGTTGTTCAGTTCAGCCGGCGAGGGTCTGCTCGCTGACCCGCCACAGCCGCTCGGCCGCCTCCGGGTCGAGGGCGTACCCGGCCACTCCGGTGCGGGTGCCCGGCTGGTTCGGGCCGGCCTGCTGGCAGTCCTCGAAGTAGCGCCCGCCGATGCCGTCGAGCAGCGGCGAGGTGGCCACCAGCACCGAGGTGGCCGCGCCCTGCTCGGGGGTCTTCCAGGCCGGTGCCGCCGGGCCGCTCTGGGCGCGCAGCCGGGTCAGTTCCTCCTCGGTCACGTACCGCTGGAGGTTGGTCCGGATACCGCCGGGGTGCAACGCGTTGACCAGGATGCCGTCGTCCGCCCAGCGCCGGCTCGCCGCCACGGCGAAGAGCACGTTCGCGGTCTTGGACTGCCCGTACGCGGCCCAGGGCTCGTAGTCCCGCCGCTGGAAGTGGATGTCCTCGAAGACGACCGGCGAGCGCAGGTGCGCCGCCGAGCTGACCGAGACGACCCGCGCACCCTGTGCCGCGGCCAGCGCCGGGCGCAGTCCGGTGGCCAGCGCGAAGTGGCCGAGGTGGTTGGTGGCGAACTGCATCTCCCAGCCCTGCGGGGTGCGCATCTCGGGCGAGGCCATCATGCCGGCGTTGTTCACCAGTAAGTGCAGCGGCCCGTCCCAGGTCGCCACGAAGGCGGCGATCGAGGCCGGGTCGGTGAGGTCGAGCGGGGCCACGGTGACCCGGTCGTTGCCGGTCGTACCGGTGATGTCCGCCGCGGCCCGGGCGCCCTGCTCTGGTTGGCGGACGGCGAGGGTCACCTCGGCGCCGGCGGCGGCGAGCGCGCGGGCGGTCTCGACGCCGATGCCCGATCCCCCGCCGGTGACGACGGCCCGGCGGCCGGTGAGGTCGATGCCCTTGACGACCTCCAGCGCGGTGGACGCCGCGGTGAACGGGGTGCTGACAGGTGTGCCGATGGTCATGATCCATCCTTGGGTGAGACGGTAGCGGCGGGATGGACCGCCGCTACGATGAGAAGCGGAGGCTCCTCCGTTACGGACCAGGTTAACCGGAGGATCCTCCGCTTGCCACCCGGGCGGAGGTCGAGTCAGGAGGAGACGTGCCGGAGAAAGGTCCCCGACCCCTGCGCGCCGACGCGCTGCGCAACCGCGAGCGGCTGTTGGACGCGGCAGTCCGGGCGTTTTCCCAGGCCGGCGCGGAAGTGACGCTCGACGCGATCGCCAAGGACGCCGGCGTGGGCATCGGCACGCTCTACCGACACTTCCCCAGCCGGGAGGCGCTGGTCGAGGCGGCCTACCGCAACGAGCTGGAGAAACTCTGCGACTCGGCCGGCGAACTGCTCGATCAACTGCCGCCCGCCGCGGCGACCCGGGCCTGGATGGACCGCTTCATCGACTACGTCACCACCAAACGGGAGATGGCCGACGCCCTGCGGCTGGTGATCGCCGCCGGCACCAACCCGTACGCCCAGAGCCGGGACCGGCTGCTCGCGGCCGTCGCCCGGCTGCTGGGCGCGGGCGCGGCGGCCGACACGATCCGGTCCGACGTCGACCCGGGTGACGTGCTGGCCGGGCTCAGCGGCGTCTCCCTCGCCGCCGGCGGGCGGGACCAGCGTGACCAGGCGCGACGGCTGCTGGACCTGCTGATGGACGGCCTGCGGTACCGCCCGCACGGCTGAGTCGAATCGCGCCCGCGGCCCGGTCCGACGCTGCGAAACTCAGGCGATGGGCGACAGAGGCTGGCGGGGGCGGCTGGGGCCGGCCGTCGGGATAGCGCCGGGCGCCCGGGTCGACAAGTTCGAGATCTTCTTCGATCTGGTCTTCGTCTTCTCGTTCTTCAACATCGCCCGGACCACCGCCGCCAACGTCACCGGGCGGCAACTGCTGCACGCCGTGCTCGTGCTCGCCGTGCTCTGGTGGTGCTGGGTGGTGCACACCGTGGTGGCCACCCGGGTCCGGATCGGCGAGGGCTTCGTGCCGGTGCTGATGGTGGCCGGGATGGCCGCGCTGTTCTGCTTCGCGCTCGCCCTGCCGCAGGCGTTCCAGAGCCCGCGCGGCGGCGACGCCGGGCCGATCGTGGTGGCGGCCAGTTACGTGGTCATCCGAGCCGTACACCTGGTGCTGTTCCTGCATGTGGTCCGGAACGACCCGGTGGAACGCCGGCAGCTGCTCCGGTACGCGCCCGAGCTGACCCTGAGCACCGCCCTGCTGATCGTCGCGGCGCTGCTCCCCGCCCACCTGCCCGACTCGGGCACCGCCGAGATGGTCCGAGACGCCCTGTGGGTCATCGTCGTCCTCCTTCAGTACGGCACCGGGCTGCTCGCCAAGACCTGGGGCTGGGAGGTGACCTCGGCGGAGCACTGGACCGAGCGGTACGACCTGATCCTGATCATCGCGCTGGGCGAGTCGGTGATCTCCGTCGGCCTGGGCAGCAACCTGATCGGCCAGCCGCCGACCTGGCCGGGGGTGACCGCGGCGGTGTGCGGAATCGTCTTCACCGCCGCCCTGTGGTGGGCGCACTACGACGTGATCGGTCCGGCCGCCCGGATCGCCCTGCACGCCAGCCAGGGCCGACCCCGGGTACTGATGGCCCGCGACGCGTACGCGTACCTCTACCTGCCGATGATTTCCGGGATCATCCTGTTCGCGCTGGGCGCCGAGGGCATCGTGCACGACATCGCCGAGCCGGGCGTACCGGTCAGCGAACGGGCGCACGGGCCGGACGTGCCGCTACTGTTCGGCGGGGTGATGCTCTACCTGGCCGGGAACATGCTGTTCCAGCTGCGTACCCTGCGAACGCTGTCCTGGCTGCGGCTCGCCACGGTGGGGGTGCTCGCGGTCTGCATCCCGTTCGCCATGCCCCTGCCCGGGCTGGCCGCCCTCGGCCTGCTCACCGTGATCTGCGTCGGGATGGTCAGCGCCGAGGTGGTGCTGATGTCCGAGGCCCGGCACGCGCTACGCGCCACCGTCTTCGAGGAACGGACCACCCACGAGGCCAACGAGGCCGCCTTCCGCGCCCGCTGGCACGAGAACCCGCCCGAGCCGACGCCCTGAATACCCCGTCGGAAGCGACGAGGCGGGACGTTCCGGGACACGTTTCGCCTCCTCCCCGAAGCGGCACGACGGCGACGGCCCAGCGACAACGGTCGGATTGACGGCGGTTGCCGACGCAGCGACCCAAGGATGAACAGGCGGGCTGCACGGCACTCAGTCCGCTCGTCAGCGTCGATACGCCGCGCCTTCTCCAACCGCCGCGCGCCCTGCCAAACGACAATTACCGTGCGTGACGTGAGCTCTTCTCGTTTGGTTGCCATGGCCTTGAGCGCCGCGCTCGTCCCGTCGGCCGGACCGGTCGTGGCTCCCGCGCGGGCCGCAGCCGCGCCGCCTCAGCCGTGCCCCACTGTGGAGTCGCCGGCGCGGCCGCCCGCCACGCCGTCGCCGCCGCCGGTCAGCCCCACCGACGGGACGGTCGGCGGGGAGGCCCTGGCGACGCCCGGCCTGGCCGCTCCGGCCGGCGCGCCGAAGGTGCCGGCCGTCACCGCCACCTCCTGGCTGGTGGCCGACCTCGACAGCGGGCTGGTTCTCGGCGGCTGCGGACCCCACGAGCACCGGACCCCGGCGAGTGTGCAGAAGCTGCTGCTCGCCGCAACCTTGATGCCCCGCCTCGACCCGACCCAGGTCGTCGAGGTGAAACGGGACGACCTGCAGGATCTCGATCCGGAGAGCTCGCTGATGGGGGTGGTCCCCGGTTGCCGGTACACGGTCGAGGACCTGTGGTTCGGGCTGCTCCTCGAATCCGGCAACGACGCCGCCAACGTGCTGGCCCGCCTCGGCGGCGGCGCCGCCGGACGGGCCGGCGGCGTGCAGGCGATGAACGACGAGGCGCGGCGGTTGCACGCCAACCAGACCCACGCGGCGACACCCTCCGGGCTGGACGGACCCGGCCAGTACACGAGCGCGTACGACCTCGCGCTGATCACGCGGACCGCCTTCGCCCGGGAGGACTTCCGCCGGTACATGGCGGCCCGGGTCGCGCAGATTCCGGCGCAGCCGGGACGGCCGGCGTTCGCGATCACGAACGACAACGCGATGATGGGCAGCTATCCCGGCATGCTCGCCGGCAAGACCGGCTTCACCGATCTGGCCCGGCAGACGTACGTCGGCGTGGCCGAACGCGACGGTCGCCGGCTCGTCGTGACCCTGCTCGGCGCGGAGACCGCACCGCTGGGCAGCCTGGGTGAGGCGACGGCGCTCTTGAACTGGGGATTCACCCTCTCCCCCGACCAGTCCGTCGGTCACCTGGTCACCCCCGAGGTGGAGAAGAAGAAGGACGACCAAGTGGTGATCGCCGCTGGCGGCAAGGCCGGCGGGTCCGGTGGATCGTCGTCGCTGTCAGTGCCGGCCGCGCTCGCGCTCGGTGCCGTCCTCCTGGTCGTCGTGCTCGGCGTGTTCGTCGGGCGACGCTGGCGCGCCCGCCACCGGTAGGCGGTGCGGCCCGCGCAGCGACCATCCGACGATTGGCGAACATTCGCGCGAGATTTCCATCGCAGCTTCCGCTACCTGTCGAAACAGGCCCGATCGGTGCTCCCACCTGGCGTTCTCTTCACCCGAAAGGCGGAGACGCCAAATGACCGTCCGCCGGTACGGTCCTTACTCACACGACGCGCCTCCCACCACCTGGACTTCGCGTCAGTCTTTCCACCGAAAGGCCTGCAATGAAACTTCAATCCCCCTCTCGGCCCCGTCGGGGTCGGCAAGCCCTCGGCCTGCTGGCCGCAGGGCTGCTCCTGGCCGGCGCGCTGCCGGGCACGGCGTCGGCTGCGGAGCCCGATCCGCGCGTCGGGCTCGGCGCCGGCTGGCTCGACGCAGGGACGGCGATCAGCAACCTGGAGCACCTGGCGAACCGCCCCAAGCCGGCGGGCTTCGTCGACCCGGCGAACCCCGGCAGCGGCTCGTACCTCGCCTCGGACCTCGGCTTCGGCGGCAAGTACGCGTTCCTGGGCAACTACAACGGGTTCAACATCGTCGACGTCTCCAACCCCGCCGACCCGACGCTGGTCACCAGTGTCGTGTGCCCGGGTGGGCAGGGCGACCTCTCGTTCCACGGGAACCTGCTGTTCATGTCGGTCGAGGAGACCCGCGGGCGGCTCGACTGCGGCACCAACTCCGCCGTCGGCACCCGGTTCCAGGGTGTCCGGGTCTTCGACGTCAGCAACGTGCTGAACCCGGTGCAGGTCGCGGCGGTTCAGCTCTGCCGCGGCTCGCACACGCACAGCCTGGTGACCGACCCCAAGGACCCGAACAACGTCTACGTCTACGTCTCGGGTACCGCCGGCGTGCGGCCCGCGACCACGATGGAGGGCTGCAACAACAACACCGCGACGGGTGAGAACCCGTCGAGGTGGCGCATCGAGGTCATCAAGGTTCCGCTGGCCGCGCCGGAGCAGGCCGCCGTCGTGAACGAGCCGCGGCTCTTCACGGACCCGGAGACCGGCCGGATCGACGGCCTGCAGAACGGGCCGCTGGAGCCGCGCCACCCGTCCGGCCTGACCTGGTCGCCGTCGCCGAACACCAACGCCTGCCACGACATCACCGCCTTCCCGGAGATCGGGTTGGCCGCCGGCGCGTGCCAGGGCAACGGCATCCTGATCGACATCTCGGACCCGGCGAACCCGGTCCGGATCGACGAGGTCGCCGACCCGAACTTCGCGTACTGGCACTCGGCGACGTTCAACAACGACGGCACCAAGGTGATCTTCACCGACGAGTGGGGCGGCGGTAGCGCTGCTCGCTGCCGGGACACCGACCAGCCCGAGTGGGGCGCCAACGCCATCTTCGACATCGTCGACGGAAAGATGGAGTTCAAGAGCTACTACAAGCTGCCGGTGCCCCAGACGCTGCAGGAGAACTGCGTCGCGCACAACGGTTCGCTGATCCCGGTGCCCGGCCGCGACATCATGGTCCAGGCCTGGTACCAGGGCGGCCTGTCGGTGTTCGACTTCACCGACTCGGCCAACCCGCACGAGATCGCGTTCTTCGACCGCGGCCCGATGAACCCGGACCGGCTCGTGACCGGCGGGTACTGGTCGGTGTACTGGTACAACGGCAACATCTACGGCAACGAGATGTCCCGCGGTCTTGACTCGTTCGCGCTGAAGCCCAGCGCGCACCTGTCGGCGGCGGAGATCGAGGCGACCACGCAGGTGCAGCTCGCCGAGTTCAACGCTCAGCACCAGCCGAAGGTCAGCTGGACGCCAAGCTTCGCGGTCGCGCGTGCCCACTACGACCAGGCGGTCCGGGCCGACGCCATCGGCCACCCGCTGAAGTCCCAGGTCGACATGTTCCTGGAGCGGGCCGAGAAGTTCGCGGCCGAGGGCAAGCGGTCCGCCGCGGTGGCCCAGCTGGGGGCCATCTCCAACAAGCTCAAGGCGCCCGAGCACCAGGCGCTGAAGCAGGCGATCCTGGACCTGCAGGCATCGCTCTGACCTGTCTCTGAACC